>NZ_BAAAUD010000006.1:0-646 GCF_039533765.1 Streptomyces enissocaesilis
CCAACGCGCGCAAGTACGCACCGGGGCCCTGTGCCGTCGACGTGGAGCTGTCCGGGCCGTTCCTGGAGATCACGGTGTCCGACACGAGCCCGGTCCTGCCACTCGCCCTGTCCGCCGACCCGGCCCGGGTCGGCGGACACGGCCTGGAGATCGTGACAGCGCTGTGCGACGGTTTCGAGGCGTGGCCCGAGCTCGTCGGCAAGCGGATCGAAGTCCGAGTCCCCGTCGAGTGTGCGGCCGGCTAGGGCCGGCCGCCCGCCACCCGTCAGGCGGTGTTGGATTCGTTCGGCTGGGGTGAGCCNCCTCTGAGCGATGCGGCCGGACGTCCGGCCAAGGGATTGCGACGCCGGGTGCTGTCCGCGCCGACCGGCCCGGATCTCAGTGGTCCCCGCACGAGGAGTTTCTCGCGCTGGGGGCGGCGGAGCCGGTCTGGGTGCGCGCCGAAGACCACAGACCGGCCGCCGGAGGCGTACAGCGGATCGCGTTCGAGGGGTTCTCGTTCCTGCTCGACACCGGACAGGTCCGGCTGCTCTGCGGGAGGGCCGGGCGGCTTGACACGAGAAAAGGGAGTCTGCGTGACCACCTACGTCATTTCCATCCCGGGCACGTTCCTGCGCGAAGTCACCGGGGCCCAGCGGACCGCTGT
>NZ_BAAAUD010000007.1:0-85705 GCF_039533765.1 Streptomyces enissocaesilis
GACTCAAACGCCTTCAATACCGACCCGACACACTCGACGGATTCATAGCCGGCACCGGCCTCACCCTCGACGACCCAGCCACACCCTGACAAGCCGAAGTCAGTATCAAGGTCCGGGTTCTGCGCCGTTGGGGACCGGCTCGCATCGCCTACCTGCTCGGGCTGAACCCGGCGACCGTCCATCGCGTCCTGACCCGCTGCAAACTGGCCCGCCTGGCCCATCTGGACCGCCCCACCGGCCGTGTGAGCCGCCGCTACGAGCACGCCGCTCCCGGTGACCTGGTCCATGTCGACATCAAGAAACTCGGCAACATCCCCGACGGCGGAGGCCACAGGGCCCTCGGCCGACCAGCAGGCCGAAAGAACCGGGCAGGCGCCGACATGAGCTTTCTGCACAACACGGTCGACGATCACTCCCGTCCCGCCTACAGCGAGATCCTCACCGGCGAGAAGAAGGAAACCGCCGTCGGGTTCTGGACCCGCGCCCACGCCTGCTTCACCGCTGCCGGGATCACAGTCCAGCGGGTCCTGACCGACAATGGGGCCTGCTACAAGTCGCACCTGTGTCGCAACTCCCTTGTCAGGCAGGGAATTTCACACAAGCGCACGCGCCCCTACCGGCCGCAGACGAACGGCAAGGCCGAACGGTTCAACCGCACCCTGCTCGACGAGTGGGCCTACGCCAAGACCTACCGGACCGAGACCGAACGACGCGAGGCATACCCCATCTGGCTGCACACCTACAATCACCACCGCGGACACATCACACTCAAGGCCCAGCCACCCGCCAGCCGCGTCCCCAACCTCACAAGGCAATACACCTAGGCCGTTTCCTTCGGATCACCTCGCTGACCAGATGAAGATGGCGGCGAGGTGGAGTCCGGCGAGGTAGGTGGTGGCGCTCTTGTCGTATCGGATGGCCAGGCCGCGCCACTGCTTGAGCTTTTTGATGCAGCGTTCGACGGTGTTGTGCTGCTTGTAGAGGTCGCGGTCGAAGCCCGGCGGGCGGCCGCCGCGGTTGCCGAGACGTTTACGGTGGGCGGCCTGGTCAGCGGGCTGTGGGATCACCGCTCGGATTCCGCGCCGCCGCAGATGACGGTGGATCGCCCGGGACGTACAGGCCTTGTCGGCCAGGATGACGTCCGGCGTGACCCTGGGGCGGCCGGTCCGGCGGGGCACCCGCAGCCGGGCCATAACCCGCTCGAACGCGGGTGCTTCACCGGCCTGTCCGGGCGTGAGGACGAACGCGAGCGACCGGCAGTTGCTGTCTTAGACGAGGTGGATCTTCGTGGTCAGTCCGCCGCGGGATCGCCCGAGGGCATGGTCGTCCGGCTCGACGGTGGGATGGGCGCGAGGAGCCCCGGGGCGACAGGTGACGTGGAGCACCGCGGCCGGCCTGATGCTTCAACGGGGCCGGAAAGCTGGCTCAAACACGGGTAGCGGGCGTGGTCGGATGCTGCGTTTTACTACTGCGGGCGGCGTGCTCAGGACGCGCCGTGACGAGCTAGGAGACCGGGATGTTCAGACGACAACTGCTGGTGGTCATGGCTGTGGTGCTCGCGATGGTGGGCAGCACGGCCAGTACTGCCAGCGCCTCATCTGCCTCGCCCGCTTCACCGAGGTGGCGGCCTACAGCCAGCCCGGAGCTCCATATCAGTCCGGGCAGGATGCGCTCGGATCGCGAGCAGGTCCCTCGTGGCTTCAGCAAGAAGGACGCCGACAAGGCCGAGACGATGGAAGCGCGGCTGGCGGCCGCCGGGGACTGCCAGGTGTACTGGCCCGCTCCGTACGAGGTGTGCGGGGCGATTCGCAACAAGTACAACGAGTTGGGTGGCCCCAACAGCTTCCTGTCGCTGCCGAAGTCGAACGAGCTGACCAACCCCGACGGGTACGGCAAGCGGACGGAGTTCGTGAACGGGCCGATCTACTGGTCCCCCCAGGGCGGCGCCCACCCGGTCGTGAACCACTTCTTCGCCGCGTGGGCCCGCAACGGCTACGAGGCAGGCAAGGTGGGCTATCCCACCTCGGACGAGATCGTGAACCCCGACGGTGTGGGGCGCCGTCAGTACTTCGAGCGGTCCACCATCTACTGGAAGCTGAACGAGGCGTACGCGGTGGGCGGCGCGATCCGAGACAAGTGGGGCGAGGCGGGCTGGGAGGGCGGCTACCTGGGCTACCCGGTCAGCGACGAGTTCACCACCCCCGACGGTCTGGGGCGCGGCTCCCGCTTCGAGCACGGGATGATCTACTGGACCGAGGCGTACGGGGCGCACCCGGTCAGCGGCGGCCTGCTGTCGAAGTGGACGCTGTCAGGGTACGAGAAGGGCCCGTACGGCTACCCGATCGCCGACCAGAAGCCGCGCGGCTCCTCCTTCGATCAGGAGTTCCAGTTCGGCACCATGGGCTTTCCGACCGATCCGGCCTCCGGGGCCACCCCGGAGGAAGGCGACATCGACCCCACGGTGGACGAGCAGCGGCCGGTGACCCTGGACGACTTCGCCAGGGATGCCAACACCTCCGCGCCCAACCCCAAGGTCTCGGGCAGGCTCGGTGACCTCGACGCCTGTAAGGCCGGGATCTCCTGTATCAGGGAGGGAGTCGCCGTCCGGGCCCCGCTGGACGATTCCGATGAGCCCGAGGACCCGATCATCGACGGGCCTGACACCCACGGAACGACCATCCCCGCCTGGTGCACCACCGCCCCCTGGGACGGCCAGTGGCGGGTGAACCGGAAGAACGCCTGCGGCATCTGGACGGACCAGGCGCTGATTGTCCACGACACCAAGGGCGCCGAGATCGGCAGGATGCCGTTCGTCGTCAAGGTCGGCATCCTCAGCTCCCACAAGTCCGGCGAGATGAAGCAGGAGTTCCGCATCCACTTCGGAAACTTCATCAACAAGGTCGGCACCCCCACCCTGGTCTACAAACCGAGCAACGGATCGGGCACCTACAGCATCGACGGGCCCGCCAGCGGATCGATCATCAAGCCGAACAGCACGAAAGCGATCGTGATCACGTGGAAGGAGAAGTCGATGGCGGACAACACGTCCGCAAGCGCTGCCCTCCAGCTCGCCTACAGCTTCGGCAACGCCTCGCCCGACGTGACGCACTCCACCCCCGGCACGATCCGGAACAGCCAGTTCCGCTGCGACTCCACCATGAAGACAAGCCGGGGCGGCTACCGGCAGGGCTGTGTCGTCTCCGGCTTCACTCCCACTTTCGAGCTGACATCCCTCACCCCGGAGCAGACCTGGCACGTGGCTGAGGCCATCAAGTCCGGGCTGCCCGGCGCCCCCGGGCGGCCGCTGCACCGGCAGGCCGACAAGGGCAAGCGGGACATCAACCGGCAGCTGTCCTGCCCGAAGTCCGGGCCCGTGCGCAACGCCCGGGTGCTGCCGGGGCGCTCGTGCGACGAGTACCCCTTCGCGTCCACGAACGAGGGCGCTGCCACCTCGGGCGGCCCAGGCCGCACCGTGCACGACAACTGCAACGTCAAGGACCTGCCGATCGCCACGGGGGCGAAGGGCTATAGCGTCTGCATGATCGACGAGAGGCAGAACTCCCACAGCGGGAGCCTGATGTGGGCCTTCCATGGCGAGAACCGCGTCATCGACCAGGACGCCTTCGCCGTCACCACCTCCGGCGGCACCGCGCCACCCAAGCCCTGACCTAGGCCGTTTCCGTCAGATCATCGGATCGTTGGTTGATGTGTGTCGTTGACTGATGTCCAGTGGGCGAGGATCGAGCCGTTGTTGCCGGACCGGACACCGAAGCGGGGCGGGCGGTGGCGGGATCACCGGCAGGTGATCGACGCGATCGCGTTCAAGTACCGCACCGGCACGCCGTGGATGGACCTGCCCGGACGCTTCGGGTCATGGAAGGGCGCCCACAACCGGTTACGGATGTGGGCCGCCGATGGCATCTGGGAGAAGGTCTTCACCGCCCTGCTCACCCAGGCCGACGCCGAAGGCGACCTCGACTGGGTCGTCGCGGTCGACCCCACCAGCACGCCGCCGGGGCCCGTCAAGAGGGGCCCCGGCGGGCGAGCCGGACGGCCATGCCCTCGGGCGATCCCGCGGCGGACTGACCACGAAGATCCACCTCGCCTCAGACAGCAACTGCCGGCCGCTTGCTTTCCGCCCGCCCGAACCGGCCAGCCATCCGAGCGAACACCGACTCCAACTCCAGAGCCCAGCAACCGACTTCAGACATGCCCTCCATGCCAGGACAACGACAACCGCGAGCTCAGGACACGAACCGCTGCTGGAGTGCTAACGTCCGAGCACTCGCCGCGAGTTTCCCGATGATCACGGAGGCGCCAGGCTGCGCCGCTCTTGACAGACGCCTCACGGGCCTGGAGAAACGGAGGCATCAGCCCGGCGCCTGCGTCATCACCGCGAACCCCGCAACGGACAGCGATGCCGCTCTTTGAGTAGGCCTTGACGGCCAGGGGGATCGGGGGATCCAGGCATTCACTGTCCAGTGCGATTAGTCGCCTCGGGCGTTGCATGGGCCCGGGCCATCTGCTTACGGGTCCCGTCGGCCAGCGGGGCCTCTGGGGTGAGCATGGTCCGGCTCGCGGAGATGTATGGCACGTGATGCGTCACCGAGGCCGAACGGCAGCGGCTCCTGGGGTTTTTGTCAACTGCGGGCTGGTTTCGTCCCTTGTGTGGGTCACCGCCCTTCTGGCCTGTGCTGCGGCGTGCCGGTGGCCCGGGGCATGGGCCGGTACCGAACGCCGATTTTCAGATCATTTGAACGGAACATCCGTTTTTACTGATCTTTTCGTTAGCTCTGTGGGTATGGCGGGCTTGACGGTGGCACCCTGGGTTTGTGTCTTTCGAGCCTTCGTCTGTTGTTCCTCCTTTGACGCGGCCGCAGTTGGCCGAGGCGCGGCGTGTGCGGGCGGCGGAGTTGTTCGATCAGGGACGTTCGGGTGCCGAGATCGCGAGGACGCTGGGAGTCAGCGAGGAGAGTGTCCGGCGGTGGAAACGGGTCTGGGAAGAGGGTGGCGCCGATGCCTTGCGTCCCACCGGTCGTCCGCCCAAGCTGGACGACATCCAGGTTGAGCAGGTGCGGACCGCACTGGAGCAAGGCGCCCAAGCCCATGGCTTCGAGGCTGATCTGTGGACATTGGAGCGGGTCGGTCTGGTCGTCGAGCGGGTGACCGGAGTGGTTTTGTCGCGGGCGTCGGTGTGGCGGTTGCTGACCGGCCGGCTCGGATGGAGCCTGCAGCGACCCGAGCGGCGGGCGGTGGAGAGGGACGAGTGGGAGGTCGCCCGCTGGATCGCGCACGAGGGGCCGCGCACCAAAAAGGGGCCGTGAACACACGTACCTGGATCGTCTTCCTCGACGAACCGGGCGTCTCCCTGCTCCCTCACATCCGCCGCACCTACTCGTCCCGAGGGCGGACTCCGCTCCTGCGGCACCGGTTGAACTGGGAGCGCGCGTCGATGGCCGGGGCCTTGGGCTATCACTCCACCGACCCCGATCGCGGGGCCCGCCTGTGCTTCCATCTCGAGCCCGGCAGCTACGACACCGCCGCCCTCATCGAGGTCCTGGAGCAGATGAAGGTGTTCTACCGCGGCGAGCGGGTGGTCCTGGTCTGGGACGGCCTGTCCGCCCACTGGAGCCGGGCGATGCGGGCCTGGGTCGCCGAACAGGACTGGCTCGCCCTGGAACGATTACCCGCCTGTGCTCCCGAGCTGAACCCGGNGGTCATTTCTCGCCCATACGGGCCTGAGCATCCACCCACTACACCCACCGAACTTACGAAAAGATCAGTAAGGCGTGCGACCGGGGGAGCGGGTTGCCCTGTCTGCACGAGCACGCCTGTGCCCAGGCGTCAGGTGAACGCCAACGTCCGGTACGCAACGTCTCCGTCGCCCTTACCACATGTGGCTAACGGAAGTCATCTCTCCGTTTCTCCGGTGCGGCTGGTTATGATCGGTACCCCACGTCGCCTCAAAGCCGAACCGGACTTCCCCCAGTCCTGAACCTAGGACTGCGCCTGGTCTCGGCTGTTCGGTCGTCCCCACTGTTTCCCCGCTCCCCGAGGACTGATGTCTCCCATAGAACCCGAAGGCACAGGAGGGCAGTCGCCGACTCGTCGGCGGCGTACCTTGCGCCTGCGTACGCTGCTCATTTGGCTGGCAATCGTCCCTATTCTGGCGATGAGTGCCCAAGTGGTTATGACCGCACAACCGCTGATGCACCAGTCGGAGCAACTGCGCGCTGATGTGGCAGTCGGTAAGCGGATCGACGTACCCCTGACCAGGCTTATGGTCAAAGTGCAGGCTGAGCGGACGATGACCGCCACATGGTGGGCGGGCGGCTCCGTGTCCGAAAAAGAGCTGCGCGAGCGGCGCGCGGCCACGGACCGGGCCGCGGACGAGTTCCGCCGGGCGGCGGACGGAGCTCTGGCGGCGACCGGGCGCGAGGACGAACATTACGTCGCGGAGCTGAAGCATGGCCTCGCGGATCTGGCCGCGTTCCGCGAGCGCGCGGACGCCCGCAGCGGGGACGCGGATCGGACGATCGGCTACTACTCCGACCTCGTCGACCGCATCATCCGGGTGTACCAGAACGAGTTCAGCCATGCGGAAGACGCCGAGCTTATCCAGGAGAGCGGCGTGGTCGTCACGGTGTTCACGGTGTCCGAGATGGTGGCACGCGAGACCACCATCCTCGCCATGGCCGGGCCGTCCAGGCGTCTGAGCCCCTCCGGGTTCGCCGAATTCGTCAACTCCGTCGGATCCCAGCGGTACCAGTACGACGAGTGGGTCGCGCCGTATCTGACGGCCGAGGACAAAGCGGCCTACGACCAGGTCTTCGCCTCGGACGGCTGGAAGACGAAGGTCCGCATCGAGGACGCGGTCATCTCCGACCACCAGAACACCGCGTCCGGCATCAAGCTGCCCAAGGAGGCCGACGCCTGGCGGGCCGCGTATGACAAGTTCGCGGCGCGCGTTGCCGCGCTCGACGCGGAACAGGGGCGAGCACTGCTCGTGCGCGCCGACGCCAAGGCTACGCAGCTGGAGAACGAGGTCATCTGGCTGATCGTCGGAAACGGTGCAGCCGTCCTTGCCGTCGCGGCTGTCATCGTGCTCACCACGCGCTCCGTGCTCCGCCGCCTGCGCGGTCTGCACCAACGTACGGTGGCCATGGCTGAGGACACGCTGCCGGATGTCGTGGCCAGGCTCCAGCGTGGGCAGCCCGTCGACGACGATGCGCTGCCCGCGGTGAGCGGAGACCAGGACGAGGTCGGACGCATCAGCGACGCGTTCGCCCGGGTCGTCTCCGTATCCGTCGACGGGCATGCGCGGCTCGCGGCCGAGCGTCAGGGCTTCGGTATGTTCGCCGCGGGCATCGCCTCGCGCACCGGAAACCTGGTCAGCCGCCAGTTGACCCTCACCGACGAATTGCAGGACACCTTCGGGCACGACGAGGAGCTTCTCGCCCGGTTGATGCGATCCGACCAGTTGACAGTGGGTATGCGGCGGCAGATCGAGAACCTGCTCATCCTGGCAGGTGGGGAGATTCCCGATCCGCACACCGAGCCCATGCGCGTCGCCGACCTGCTGCGCGAAGCCGCCGCGGAAGTCGAGGACTTCCGGCGGATCGAGCGCCAGGCCCTGGACGAGATCAGCGTGGTACCGCGGGTGATCAGCGAGATCAGCCACCTCCTGGCAGAACTCCTCGACAACGCCACCCGGTTCTCCCCGCCGCAGTCGAAGGTGGTCGTCCGTGCCGAACTGGTGACAGACGGGCTGTTGGTCGACATCGAGGACCGCGGGCCTCGGGTGACCGCCGCAACCTACGAGGAGATGAACGGGCGTCTGCACTCGGCCCCGCCGTATTCCGTCCTGGCGGAGAACGCGCACCGGCTCGGACTCTTCGTGGTCGGCCACATCGCGGAACAGCTCGGGGCCACAGTGACGCTGCGCCGCTCGGTATACGGAGGGACGTCGGCCGTGGTGATTCTTCCCGAGGAACTCCTTGTGCCGACCGAACCGGTCCGGGCGGGAAAGGAAGCGCCGCGTGCGGCGACGCCCGCCCCGGCACCGGGCCCGCTCGACGAACGTAAGCCCGATCTGGTCCTGCACGCGAAGACCGGGGCGGCCGGCCCTAGGACGCCGGGGCGCTCGCCCGAGCGGCCGGTGAAGAGTAAGCCGCCGGTCCCTTCCGTGACACGGGACGGTGACGCGAAGCCGGCCCTCCCCGAGCGGGTCCCACAGGCTCACATTGCCGAGCAGCTCCGCGCGCCACACGTACCGAAGACTGCCGTCCATCAGGATGCGGCGACACCTGAAGAAGTGGCCGACGCCTGGGCGGACTATGAACACGGGACTCAGACAGTGGAAGAAGAACTCCGACAGGATCAGCCATGACGATGACAACGAACGACATGATCTACAGCGTCCTGGACAACAACCTGAGCAGGATCGCCGGCATCCAGGGAGCCGTACTCCTGTCCAACGACGGGATCAAGCTCAGTTCGTACGAGCTGGAACGGGAACAGGCGGAGCGCATAGCCGCCGCGTCCTCCGGCATCGCTTCCACGATGAAGGCGATATCCAGGGAGGTCGACGGCGGCCGGGTGATCCGCCAGCTGGTCGAGATGGACGACTGCTATCTCTGCATCGTCGGGTGCGGGGAGGGGAGCACGCTCATCGTGGTGACCTCCCGCAAGGCGCGGCTGGGGGAGCTGGGCGGTGAAGCCGTACGCACCGCTCAGGCGCTCGGTGAGTGGCTGAGCACGCCTGATCGCGGCCAGGCGCAGCCGTCGTAATGGCGGACGAGCCCGGGCCGCGAGAGGGAGGCCACCGCCGGACGCGGCTGTACGCGCTGACCGATGGACGTACGGCGGCTGCACACACCGCCCTCACCATGGACACCACGATCACGGCGGTGGCCGTCGCGGACGGCCACGGCGGCCTGCCCAGCGAGTGGCAGGCCATCCTCGCGATGTGCTCGCCTCCGGGCGGCCGGGCGGTCGCCGAGATCGCGGCGCGCATGCGCATCCGCCTCACTCCCATGACGCTTCTTCTCGGCGAACTCGCGGATCGGGGGCTGATCGAGCACCGGTCACCCCTGGAAGGGACCGAGACCACCAATGTCCACCTGCTCATGAGAATCAGGGACAACCTTGCCCGGATATGACAGCCCTGCCCAGGAAGCGACCCCCGTCAAGATCCTCATCGCTGGGGGATTCGGCGTCGGCAAGACGACCCTGGTCGAGACGGTCTCCGAGATCGAGCCGTTGCGCACCGAGGAGCGGCTGACGAGCGCGGGCATCGGCGTCGATGACCTCGACGGCATCGAGTCCAAGGCGGTTACCACCGTCGCGATGGACTTCGGCCGCATCACCCTCACCGACGCACAGGTCGTGCTCTACTTGTTCGGCACACCTGGCCAGGAGCGCTTCTGGTTCATGTGGGACGACCTGCTGAACGGGGCACTCGGGGCGATCGTCCTTGTCGACACACGACGCCTCGACCGCAGTTTCCCGGCCGTCGACTTCTTCGAGAACCGAGGGCTTCCGTTCGTGGTCGCCGCGAACTGCTTCCACGGCGAACAGCCCTACACCGCCGAGGAGATCAGGGCGGCGCTGCATCTGCGTGATCCGAACACACCCATCCACTTGCTCGATGCCCGCTCCCGTGACGACGCGCGCGGTGCGCTGCTCTCGCT
The DNA here is from genome assembly GCF_039533765.1 of Streptomyces enissocaesilis. Lineage (NCBI taxonomy): Bacteria > Bacillati > Actinomycetota > Actinomycetes > Kitasatosporales > Streptomycetaceae > Streptomyces > Streptomyces enissocaesilis. Next base: position 9,693 of record NZ_BAAAUD010000007.1, read on the forward strand.
TCTGGACATGCTCATCACCAAAGCTGGGGTCGCGGCGACCGGCTGACTGCGGCCTGCCACGTGATGGCGTGGAGGCTCACGACCGCGACCAGGGGATGGTGACCGAGCTGAGAGAGGGGCCCAGGACGTCACTGGCCTGGCCTGTCCAGCTACGATCTCTCGGTTTGGTGTCGGGGGACTGTAAAAATGGTCCTTGACCCCGGGTTTTGGACACCGGAGACACTTGAATCTTGATGGTTCAGGAGAACGGAGTCCCCGTGGGGATGAAGCACTGTCCCGCCGAGTTCAAGGCGGATGCTGTCGCGTTGTACCGGTCGAGGCCGGGAGCGACGATCAGATCGGTCGCCAGGGATCTCGGGGTGAACACCGAGACGCTGCGGCACTGGATCCGGGCCGCCGACGGGCGCCGCCCAGGCGCCCACTCCTCGCCGGCGGCCGCTGCGCCAGCCGGCGGCGACGCTGTTCAGGCGGAGCTCGCCGCGGCCCGGAAGAGGATCCGTGAGCTGGAGGAAGAGCACGACATCCTGCGCAGGGCAGCCCGGTATTCCGCGACGGAGACGCGCTGGTGAACCGCTACCAGTTCGTTGACGACCACCAGCGCCGTCACGGCGTGAAGCGGCTCTGCGACATCCTCGGCCTCTCCCGCTCGAGCTTCTCCTACTGGCGCCGCACCGCGGCCGCGCGGACGGCCCGGCAAACCGCCGAGGCCGGGCTCGCATCGCCCAGGCCTACACGGAGAGCACGCCCTTGGTGTTGCGTCTCGTGGTCCTGGAGGACTGCTACACCCGCGGAATGGTCGGCTGGGACCTGTTCAACCCGGTGAGGCCTGCCTATCGGGTGTCCTGCCGGATGCGTCTGAAGGCTTACTACAGTTCCCCGCTGCCATCAGCTGAAGCCATCACCAGGATTCTCGCCGCAGGGGAGCATGCCTTGTCCGGTATCCCCTTCACTCACGACAATGCTCACGAGGACAGAGGGGGCGGAATGACTCATGCCGGGCACACCCTTACCTGGGACCAACCAGGCTCGCAGGTTCCCGAGCCCGAACCACCAGCTAACGCCTACCGGTTCGTTTGCGAGCCCTCAGCGGCGAGCGTGGGCGGCATCCGCCGCCGGCACGGCACGGTGTTCGCGCTGACCCTGCCGCCGGCAGGCTACTACCAGATTCCCCGATGACAGAGTCCTGGCAGCGGTAGTAGAGCTCGGGTAGGTAGAAGCAGGGCTCCACCACACCTTGAGGCGTGTCCGACAGCCGCGCACGATTCCCATGCCCCGACCCGTGGCGGGCCTGATGATCTGCGGGTTTTTGTCGGTGGTGGTTCGGCATTGTGATGTCAGTGCGTAGGTGCGGAGTCTCTGCTGTTCAGTGGGTTGTTGTGAGTGGTTCGGGTGGTGACATGGATGCCGATCCGGCGCTGGACCGGCCAGGTCAGTTGGTTGCCGGTCGGTACGAACCGGATGGCGGTGCTGGCCCGGTACGCGCTGGGGACGAAGGCGGCGCTGCTGGAGCGGGCGGCGGAGCCCAGGCGCACGGCGATGCTCACCGCGGTGATGCGGCACTTGGAGGCGAATACCCGCCCAGGCGGGTGGGCGCCGGCTGATGCCGGTCGAGCAGGGCGCCGACTTCCGCCAGCCGCCCGGCGAGCCTGAGCCCGCACCCGCCCCGGCCCGACGTCCGCTCGCCCCCGGCGGCCTCACCTTCTCAGACCCGGACCGCCATATCTGAGCGCTACCACCACGGGTTGCGCCACGTCCAGGACCAGCTCACCACCTAGCCCCACCGCCCGGTGTGCCAGCGCCTCCACCTGGACAGTGGTCGTAGCCGGCCCGGCTCCCGCCTCGGATACCGTGTTCCTCTACGGGGTGCCATAACGGATGTGACGCCCCCCACCGGAGGTAGTCAGCGTATGAGTTCAAAGCGCAGCAAGAATCCAACCCTGCCCGTACTTGACGACGCATTCCGACTCGCGTCGGTCAAGGACGCCGAAGAGTCCACCCGTGACTTGGCCGCGCGGCTGGCCACCACCGAGCTGCGCCGCGTTTCCCACCCGGGCCGGGTCACCTGGGAGCCCACCGATCAGGCCGAGCCCGTACCGGTCCCGCCGACTGTGGTCGACGGTGACGGGGACCTGTGGCTGCGGGACCGGGGCACTGGCACCTGGACCATGCCCGAGTTCAACCCGAAGGAGTTCCCGGCCCGCTGTGGTGAGGTTCTGACGTGGAACGAGCTTGCCCGCGAGTTCGGTCCGCTTACCGGACTGGCCGACGACCGCCGCATCGGCGGCGGCCGGCGCTGACCGCGCAGCCTTCTGGGATGACCGCGCCCCTGAAGCGTCCGTTACGGGTAGCTGGGAGCTCCAGCTCACCGCTGAGCTCGACGATGGCGGCGAGCAGGTGAGCGTGGTGGTGGCGTGTGACGGCCTGGAGCAGCGTGGTGCGGGCCTGGCGCCACCCGATGTCCTCGGTGCGGCCGGCGCCGGTGGACCAGCCGGATAGCGGTCGGCCTTCAGTTGCCGTGGTGAGCGCGCGGCCCAGCTCGCCGATCGACTGCTGCCAGTCGGCCAACTGCCCGACCAGGCCGCCCACCAGCTCGTCGACGGCGGTCGCCGGGCCGGCGCCGAAGGCCCGCGCTTCGGCGGCGGCCTCGGCGAGGACGTCTTCGCAGCGGTGGACTGGCGCCCCGAGTCGTTCGGCAGCGATGAGGTAGACACGCGGGTCCGGCTTCGCGCTTGACCACCCCGGCTGTCGGCCGCCGTCAGACCGCGGACAAGGGGGTCTCCCGCACGCTGCTCCTTCGGGCCAAGGCTCCGGACCGGGGCAGCGAGGGAGACGAACGATGACGACCACCCACTCACGGACCGGGCGCGGGCAGCCCGCGGGCCGACGGGGGTGGAAGGCCGGCCGGTGGCGGGCAGGCCGTGGCAGGCTCCTGCGGGCGCCCCTTCGGAGGCCCCTTGGGATCCCCCTTTGGTGCCCGGCACCCACGGGCGCGGTAAAACCCGTGGTCAGCACGCTAATCTGCGTGAATTCCGTACCGCCACAACCTTCTTCTCTCCTCTTGTTGTCCGTAGTGGAGGAGATCATCGGGTTCCGGGGAGCCCGATGATCTCCCAGGCCGGGCGCGGCCAGCAGCGGCGGTCGGCCGGCGGCCGGTCGCGAGCAACGAGGGGGCAGAGCTGATGGCGGGGAAGCGGAAGAACAATCCGGCGGGGCCGACGAACAGCTACCGCGGTGATGTGCTGCGCGTGCTCGGAGCGCTGAAGATGGCGACGGCTGATCAGATCCAGCGGATCGGTGCACCGCACCTGAGCTTTGGGCACGCCGACAAGGAACCGGCGTCGAAGCGGAAGCAGGCCCGTACCGCCTCGCACACCGGCGCGCTCTCCGACATGTGCAAGCACGGCCTGTCCGAGAACGGCGGCTCCACGGAGACCGGCGACTCCCTGCGGAACCTGACCCTCAAGGGCCTTCAGGCCGCCTCCTACGAGATGCGGCGCCCGGTGACGGAGATGGGCTCCACCGCGCGCGGCGCGGGCTCCAGCGGCGCCTCCCACCCGATGTCCGTCAACGAGACCGTCATCGCGCTGCTGCGCCCGAAGCCGAACATGACCCGGCTCGCCGACGACCCGCCGCACGTCCAGGCCGCCGCCCAGGCCGCCGTCGACGGACCGGACGGCATCGGCACCATCGCCTCGTTCTGGACCGAGGTCCCGCTGCCCGCCACCGGCACGTGGAACGCGCCCGGCAAAGGCGGCGCCCAGGCCGACTTGGTGCTCATCGCACCGCAGGACCAGGTGCCGCTGCTGTTCATCGAGGTCGACAACTGCCACGAGACGCCGGAGGAGCTCGCCGACAAGCTTCAGAAGTACGCCCGCTTCTTCCGGCGGAAGGTGAAGGACACCGACGGCAAGGAGCGCCCGATGTGGCGCACCCGCTGGAGCGCTCCGGACACCTGGTCCGGCGACCGGACGCACCCGCCGGTCCTGCTGGTGTTCAACCGCCTCGGTGAGCGCAACCCCGATACCACCGTCTCGAAGCTGAGCGCGCTCACCTCCCACCTGTGGCAGGGGCAGCGGCAGAAGGGCTTCACCGTCTACGACGGGAAGATCCCGATCATCGCGACCGGCCTGGGGAACCTGACGGAGCACGGCCCGGACGGACCGGTGTTCTTCCGCTTCGGCCGTACCCACATGCAGCCCCTGCGGGAAGCGATCGGCAATCCCCGCCGTGAGGCGGCCGATGCCCGCTCCCGGGAAGAGGCCAAGGCCCACCGGGAGAAGTACCAGGCACAGGTGCGGCGGGCAGCCCAGGAGCAGGCTGCGAAGAAGGCAGCCGAGCGTGAGGCCCGCCGTCCCGTCTGCACCGGCTGCGGGGCGAGGTTCACCGACGAACGGTGGGAGGCGGCACAGGCGACGGACTGGGGCACCCCGAAGGACCCCCACCCGCACCTGTATGACGGCTGCAAACACGCGGCCGCCGCCGCTCACGAGGCTGATGACCGGCAGGAGCACCCAGAGCCGCTTCCTGACTGGGCAAAGCGGAAACACTTCCTGCGCTACACCCGTCGTCCCCGCTGCACCAAGTGCAGGGCGGCGTTCACGGACGAGCGGTGGCAGGCGGTGGAGCGCACCGGCTGGGACGCCCTTCCTCCGGAGGCCCGTCCGACCCTGTGCGGGGACTGCGACCAGCGGCACGAGACCGACTGGGACGAAGCCTGGCCGGGCGTGAAGATCGGGGGCCGGGAGCAGGACCAGGCCGTGCCCGAACAGAAGGGTAACGAGCAGAAGGGCACCGGCTGGTTCTCACGTCTGCGCCGCTGATGCGGGCAAGCCTCCGGCGGCGTGGGCAAGCCCAAGGTGGGGGTGGGAGTCGAGGATCCTGGTGCGGTTGTAGACCGACACGCCCCTACCGTCAGTGCCGGGCGAGCTGCTGTCATGCCCGCCGGATAATCGAGACAGGGTGTCGGCCCTGCGTGATACGACTCCTACCAAGCAGAGTTCGAGCAGACGGGTGGTCGGCAGTGGGGCGACAAGAAGAAGCGATCCACGTTGCAGACGAGCTTTTGACCGACATCGAGCTCAAGCGGTTGAAGGCGTCCGAGGTCGTGCTGAAGGCGAGCAGGCTTGCCCGGCTGGTCGGACACACCGAGCTGACGGAGTTCCTCGGATTCGAGCGCAGCGGGTACCCGACCGACGGTTCGGCACGGGAGTGGGTCGGACGAGCCGGCCGCTGGGCAGACAAGGAGGAGGAGAAGTTTTACACCAGCTCGATCGCGAAGATAGAGGCCAATGCAGAGTCCAACCAGAGGGCCATCGACGCCATGCAGGGCGGAGGTAACTATTCGGGCGACATGGCCCTTGTTGCGTCGGGGAACCATGACAAACGGATCATCAATCTTTCAAAAGCGCTCAGCACGGCGAACGGCGTCTGCGGGCAAGTCGTCGCGACCGTCTACGACATGGTCACCGAGATTTACCACGAGCTCCTGTTCAGCGCGCTCCAGGCGAGTCTGTTCGCGGACACTCAGAAGCTGATCGACGGATCGTTGGCGGCGGCGAGCGGGACTGCGCTCGACAAGATCGAGCGCGTCTCTGACCGCCTTCGGGACGGCGACCCGGAGTCCGTGAGCCAGGCCCTGACCACCTGCCGCCGCCTGATCGACTCCTGTGCGGACTACGTGTTCCCGGCCCGGGACGAGCCGTATGCGATCGGGGCCGAGGCCACCCTGAAGGTCGGTCCTCAGCAAGTACTGAACCGGCTCCAAGCCCACACCCACGTCTGCGGGGCGTCCAAGAGCCGCAGGGACCGGCTGCGTCGAACACTGTCCGATCTCTACGAGCGGTGCTCTGCAGGCACTCATGCCGAGGTCACCATCGGCGAAGCACGCTTCGTATTCCTGCAGACCTACATAGCCCTCGGCGAGATCCTGACCCTGAGCCCGTCCCACGACGGAGAGCCCTGATACTGCTGCAGGTTGCTCGAAGTCACCCTTGGACCGACGACAGCGGGGCCGGGCAGGATCATCCTGCCCGGCCCCGCTGTTGGTTCCCGGCTGCTCACCGGTTGAGGCGGATCCGCGGTCCTATGCGAAATCGAGGTCGTCCGGCAGGATGGTCTCCAGCTCCTTCTCCCACTGGCCGCGCGGACCGGACGTGTTGGTCTCCATCTGCTCCAGGATGACCAGCGTCTTGGGCTGCCCAGTGAACGCGTACCAGCTGTGCGAGGCGGGCCTGCTGCCCGGCCCGTACGCCCGCAACAGCTCCTCCAAGCGGCGGCGGGGCCTGAAGTGACACCAAAATCGAACAAGCGATCTGATACAGGTATGGACGCGACTGACTTCCCCGACGACCTCATGCAGACGCAAGCCGCCTGGAACGCCACCTACAGCGTGCTCGCCGCACCCCGCCCCGCGACACCACCGCCCTACGCCGCCACCTGCTACGCCTGTCCCTCCGGCTCTGGTGGCACCCCTACTGGCAGACCTCCCCCTCGGTACCGGCCGCACGCTACGAGCTGCGCCGGGCGGCTCACGCTCAGCAAACCGACCAAGCCGCGTGAGCCAGCCCTGCTCGGAGGGGGATCAGTGCTGAGGGAGTCCCTCACCATGCTGCTGAGAAGCTGTTCACCTCCCTTGAGACACGTGCTGACCCAGTACTGAAGGTGCTGTTGCACGACCCGGAATGGGCGCTCACGCCGGACTGGCCGTTGGGCCCGTACCAGCGCCATGTCCTCGCCTGGTGGATGGCTGCCCAGATCCTGCGCACCACCCGCCAGCGGAAACGGCTCATCCATCAGCGGGCCGAAGCACCGGACATCACCGGCCTTCCGCCGGAAGTGCGCACGCTCGCGCAGAACAACCCCCACCTGCGCTACATCGTCGAGAACATCGCCACCTTGGCACTCGCCCTGGAAGCACGTCCGTGGGCGCTCGGCTTCAGCGACATGTGTCTGCTGACCAGCGACACCCCGATCGCCGTATGGAACCGCCCTGACGACGAAGACCAACTGCGCGCCGCCGCACTGAGCGACGTCATGCTCCCGCTGGACCCTCACTGCTTCCTGTTCCTGCCCGGTCCCGCTACCCGAGCCGCCGACCCGCGCAAGTGGGTGGACCACCTGATGCACGCCAAGGGTGCCATCGGCTTCGCGCTCGTGGAGGTCGCCTATGACGTGGCCGACCAGTTCGTGATCCACCACCCGCAGCACGACCCCTGGAAGCATTGGAAGCCGAACAGCCTGGGCCAGCCCAAACCATGGGACGGGCAGACGCACTCTGCTCCTCATTACGTCTTGGAGTATCCCGTTTTTCCGCTCGCCAGAACATCGAACGTCGCTGGACTGTGGAGCACCCACCGCCTCGCTCCCCAGCTGTGGCACACCCCTGACCGGGACAAGGTGGCAGAGCAGGGGGTGGGCCTCTGAGGTGGGAGCAGGCGTAAACCGTTCCGGCCTTGTCCGAGGCTCCGGTTAGGCTCTCCGCGTGGTTGACAGAAGACCGCCTGGAACTCTGGGGATTGACCTGCGTAGCGCAGGCAGCCGCCCGTGTGGTCTCTGCGGTGACGTCCGCAAAATGACCAAGGCACACGTGCCGCCCCAGGCCGCCGGCAACAGGGACCGGGTAGTCAGCGCGAACGTACGCTTGGCCGACCGGGTCCTGGGCCACGGACGCGCCGCCCAGGGCGGCATATGGTTCTACAGCCTGTGCGGCGACTGCAACAGCTTGGCCGGCGCCCACTGCGACGCCGCCTACGCGGTGGCTCTGTCGACGACTGAGGGAGGTGTTTGTTGCCGAGCTCGGATGGCACCTGTGGATCGGGAGGCCGGGAAATGTCGTTGAGATTTGATGTCACGGAGCGGCTGACTGGCGGGTGATGACAGCTGGGGGTCTGGATTCGGTTCGGCCTTGCCAGGGCTATTGTCTGGAGATCATCGCCAACGCGAGTGGCGCGGACAGCGAGTGCCGGATGAGGAGTGCCCGATGCCTGAGCTGATAGATCACCTTGAGGGCCGGCTCGGCCGCATGGGCGGTGCCTGGCCGGTCCGTGACGGGGCTCCTCAGGGCAGTCCCCAGGTGGCGTGGTTCCGGGATGGCCAGCTCCCGCAGGTCCAGGCGTTCGCCACGATCGGGCTGTTTCGGACTCCGTTGCGAGTCCGGACGTCGGATCGTCACTACCACCTGGAACTCGTGGCCTGCGACTACTTGAAGGACGGGCAGGAGTCCGGCCCGTTGCCGAGGGTGGTGGAATTCGTGGCCGAGCGCATGGTGCAAGGTGGCCACGCAGTGTTGCGCGGTGACGTGATCCCTCTGCCGGTCCCTCTCCCGGGCGGGAGCAAGACGGCTCTCTATGCCGCCCTGCCGGTCTACTTCGACGACGACTTCTTCTCCGTGACGATCGAGAACGGCAGTGACGTCGCAATCATCTGGTTGGTCCCCATTACTTCAGTCGAAGCCGACTTCGTCCGGGCCCAGGGCTGGCAAGCCTTCGAGCAGGCGCTCGCGGCCCAGGACCCGGACCTGGTCGACATCAACCGGGCGGGTCTCGATCTTTGACCGCTCTCCTTGGATCGGCCTCGTTCGCCTGCTGACCGGGACCGACTGCCTGCTCATCCCGTAGGCGCCTGTTCGGCTCGGGCTCGGGTGGTGGCGAGGCGGTAGGGGTCGGTCCCGGTTTCGATGATGGTGCCGTTGAACGTGAGGCGGTCGACGATGGCCGCGCAGAGCCGCGGGTCCGTGAACGCCTTCGTCCAGCCGCCGAAGGACTCGTTCGAGGCGATCGCGGCACTGTTCTTCTCCTCACGTTCGGTCAGAACCTGGAAGAGAAGTTCGGCGCCGCGGCGGTCCAGCTCCATGTAGCCGAGTTCGTCGATGCAGAGAAGGTCGACGCGGCCGTAGCGGGCGATGGTCTTGTTCAGCTGCTTCTCGTCGGCGGCCTCGACCAGCTCGTTCACCAGCTTCGTGGCGAGCGTGTAGCGGACCCGGTAGCCCTTCATGGCCGCTTCGGTGCCCAGGGCGATGAGCAGGTGGGACTTGCCCGTGCCGGAGTCGCCGATCAGGCAGAGCGGCTGACTCTTCTTGATCCATTCACAGCTTGCAAGGGTGTGGATGGTGGCCGCGTCGATGTTCGGGTTGGTGTCAAAGTCGAAGGCTCGCAGGGACTTCTCCCGCGGGAAGCCGGCTGCTTTGATCCGCCTCTCCGAGCGGCGGCGGGACCGGTCGTCGCACTCGGTCATCAGCAGTTCGGCAAGGAAGCCCCGGTAGGTCATCTGGTCCTTCATCGCCCGGTCGGCGATGTCGGAGAACTCGTTGCGAATCGACGGCAACCGCAGAAGCCGAAAGGCGCTGTCGATGGCGGCGTCGGCGGCCTGTTCGGTCAAGCCTCGCTGGCGGGGCAGAATCATTGGGCTTCTCCCTCACGGTGGTCACCGTCGCTGATGCGGCGGCGTCGGAGCAACTGGTCATAGGGGGTCACCGAGAGCAGTGGCCTGGTGTCCGCGGGAAGGTGCGCGAGCCGCCATTCGTGCAGGGACGTCACCGTCGCTGGCGAGTTCCCGGGAATCAGCGGGCCTGCCGCAGGTGCAGGTTCGGTCTCGGCCTGGGCGGCTTTGCGGGCTTCCAGAGCGACCGCGTCCGCGGTCATGGCTCCGGCCCGCAGGGCCGCGGCCAGGCCGGCGACGACATGCTCATGGGGCAGGTGACGCCCCAGCGGGAGGACCTCGATCAAAGCCCGGGTGCCGTCCCGCTCACCGTGCATCTTGCGGGCCTGGTCCCACCAGGCATCGTGGACCGGGGTGAACCTGCCTGCCGAGTGGGCCTGTTCGAGGGCTGTGGAGCCAGGGAAGGCGCCGGGCTTGCGGACCAAGACTTCCAGGTAGTGGTCCAGGTCCAGCCGGACGGCGCCCTTCGCGATCAGGCGTTCGTGCCGGGCGACTTCCACGTTCTGGTCGTAAACCACCAGTTGGGAAGCGTGCAGCACGACGCGCACGCGTTTTCCGATCAGCCGGATCGGGACCGAGTAGCGGTTGGTGCGGACCGGGACCTGGCCGTAGCGGTCGACTCGCGGGGTGAACAGTCGGCCCGTCTCGAATGGTTCCTCGGGCAGGGACATGAGCAACGGTTGTTCGAGTGCGAAGTACTCCGCGACCGTCTTGGGCCTAGAGCCGATGCGGCGGGCGTCGTCCTGCCGGTCCCACTGTTCGACCATCTCGTTCAGTTCGGCGAGCGACGCGACCTCGGGGACGGGAACGAAGTGGTTGCGGCGGAAGTAGCCGATCATCCCTTCGCTCCGCCCTTCTCGTGGGCGCCTTCGATGCCAGGTCGGCAGTAGAAGCTCTCGATGCCGAAGTGCGAGCGGAAGGCGATCCACCGGTCGGCCTCGACTCTTCCCCTGCTCTGCCCCAGCACCCTGGCGACGGCGGCCTTCAGGTTGTCGTAACGGACCTTGGTGCGCGGAACCCCGCCCAGGGTCCGCAGTGCGTGGACGTGGCCTTCGAAGAAAGCTTCCTGGCCGCAGGAGGCGAACACACGGTGGACGGCCTTGCCCGAGTACGACAGCCGGAAGGAGAAACGGCCGACACATCGTCCCCGAGGCTTCCACGACGCGGCCCGTGGTGACGCGGCCGGACCCCGCACCGGTACGGGGAGTGTGAGAAGCCGGCTCAATCGTCGGACGGCCCGCTGTCCGTGGAAGCGATCTCGCGGAGGATCTTCGTGGCCAGGACCCGCTCGCTCTCCGGCAGCGACTCCAGGAGGCGCTCGTTGATCCGTTTCGCCGGCGGGATCAGGGAATCGAGGAGTCCGGCGCCTTCGTGGGTGAGACCCAGCAGGGTCCGCCTGCGGTCCTCCTCGTCCCGCACCTGGCTCAGATAACCCTGGTCGGTCAGGCGTCGGACCATCTGGTTGATCGTGGAGCGGTCAAGGGAGGTGCGGTGTGCGACGGTGCGCTGGTCGATGCCGGGCTCCCGGCGCAGTGCGTTGAGGACGGCGAACTGCTGCGAGGTGATCTCCCGGGACACGTGCCGGGCCCACAGTGCGGTGTGCACCTGTTCCGCGCGCCGGATCAGGTGTCCGACGTAGTTGTCCAGGTCCAGTGCGCGCGCCACCCGTGCTCCGTTCGTGCAGTCTCCGAGAGGTGCCGGCCGGAGTGTCGGCCGGCACCTTGCGAGTCTACGAGCGCCGGCGCCGTCTCGCGGGCGCGGCGTCGTCAGCCGCTGCGACGTCCGGGACGCTGCTCGTAGGGGGCGGCCCGTGACCCGTCGACGCCCACTTCGAGACGGCCGATCCGTTCGATGTCCAGGACGACCCGGTCGCCGTGGCTGAGCGGTCCCACCCCGGCCGGGGTGCCGGTCGCGATGACGTCGCCGGGGTGCAGGGTCATGACGGAGGAGGTGTAGGCGATCAGTTCACGAACGCCGAAGATCAGGTCGGCGGTGTTCGTTCGCTGCCGGGTGGTGCCGCCGACGTCGCAGCGCAGGTCGAGGGAGTCCGGGTCGGGGATCTCGTCCGCGGTGACGACCCACGGGCCGAGGGGGGTGAAGGTGTCGAACGACTTGCGGGTGGAGCGGTCCTCGCCCGAGCGGACGGTGATGTCCAGTACGCAGGTGTAGCCGAAGACGTGGTCCAGCGCTTCGCCGGCGCTCACGTGGCTGGTGGTGCGGCCGATGACGACGCCCAGTTCGCCTTCCTGGTCGGTGCGCTTGTCGGTGTAGGGCAGGACGATGTCCTGGCCGGGACCGATGACCGACGAGTTGGCCTTGAGGAAGACACCGAGGTCGGCGATGGACGTGCTGTACTCCATCTCGGCCTTGTGATCGAGGTAGTTGACCGGGGCGCCGACTATCTTCCCGGGGCGGGGGAGCGGGGCCCGGAGAACCGCTTCGGTGAGCGGGACGCGGGGGAGGCCGGAGACGTCGAGCCGGGCGGCGCCGTCGCGGGCCGCGGTCTCGATGTACCGGTGCAGAGCTCCCGCCGGGCCAGGTGTGCCGGGGCCGGCGAGTCGGTCGGTCACGTCGACGAGGTCATCGCCGTCGACGAGTCCGAGCCGTCCCTCGTTGAACAGGGTCAAGCGCATCAGAGCCTCCTTGTGAGGTGTCGGATCGGTGTCGGGTCAGGCGCCGGGGTCGGCGTCTTCCGTGCGGTAGAGGCCGAGGGAGCGCATGACGGACTCGTCGCTGTAGGAGAACAGGACGGCGTCTGCCGAGAGAGAGGTGTTCACGTGCCGGTAGGACGCCCACCCGGGCACGGCGAAGGTGTCGTGCTCGGACCATTCCAGCCGCTTGCCGTCCACGATCGTGGCGCCCTCGCCGCGGACGACGTTGAAGACGGTGGAGGCGGTGTGGCGGCGGCCGGCTCCCTGGAAGCCCGGTCGCAGCCGCTGGATGCGGCAGCCGATGGTGGGCATGACCGGGCCGCCCGTCCACGGGTTGGTGTACTCCAGGACGATGCCGTCGACGTCACTGCCCTCGGCCGAGTCGGCGATGCCGTCCAGGGCGCGGCGGGTCTCCTCCCAGGTGTAACGCGTCACCGGGGAGTTGGGGCCGTCCTGCTTGAGCCAGACCGGGTTCAGCCGGCCGTGGAGGAACTGCCTGCTGCCGGCGTCGTCCGGGCGGGTGACGGGCTGGAGGCGCTCGGGGTACTTCTCGTAGAAGCCGGCTTCCAGCGCGTTGACCAGCGGGTAGTCGAGGGCGTCGAGCCAGATCATCGGCGTGTCGCCCTCATGGGTGTGGTCGTGCCAGTGCCATCCGGGCGTCAGGAGGAGGTCGCCGGGAGACATGAGGACGCGTTCGCCGTTGACCGTCGTCCAGGCACCGGACCCCTCCAGGATGAAGCGGAAGGCGTTGGAGGTGTGCCGGTGGGCCTGGGCGGTCTCGCCGGGCAGGATGATCTGCAAGCCCGCGTAGAGGGTGTTGACGGTAGCCGGGGGGTCGGTCAGGCCGGGGTTCACCAGCATGAGCACCCGGCGCTCCGCCTCCTCCAGCGACAGGGTCCGGGAGAAGTGCAGCAGGTGCGGACGCAGCTCCTGCCAGCTCCAGCGGTAAGGTACGGCCCGGCTCTTGGGCTCGGCGGGGAACAGGTTGCCGTAGAAGCGCCACAGTGGCGCGGCGCCCGCACCCTCCAGGGCCTGGTAGACGGTGTCGTCGGTCGTCATCGTGTGTCCTCCTGAGGTGGTCGGCTCACAGGGCGGGGGCACCGGCGGCGGCCGGCGTCCATACCCAGGACATGTCGTCGAAGTCGTCGGGTCCGCGGGACGCGAGGAGAAGGTTGCGGAGGGTGGCGCCCATGCCCTCCAGATGGCAGATCTCACCGAAGCGGCGGGCGTTGGTCTGGATGCGTGCCGCCCGGTCCTTTCGTTGCGCGGCGTAGGCGATGAAGGCTGGGGTGGGGTCGTCGAGACGGCCGAGTGCGCGTCCCAGCGCCACCGCGTCCTCCAGTGCCTGGCAGGCGCCTTGAGCCAGGTACTGCAGCATCGGGTGGGCGGCGTCGCCGAGCAGGACGATCCGGCCGTGCACCCAGTCCTCGATGGGTTCCCTGTCGTAGAGGGGCCACCGCCGGTCGCGTGAGATGAGCGGCAGGGCGTCGCGTACGGTCTGGCAGCTTCCTGTGAAGCGCTCCTCGAGTTCGGCCTCGGTGCCCCAGTCGTCGGAGTCGGGGGTGTAGTGGTCGCTCTCGAAGACGGCGACCTGGTTGTACAACTGGCCGCGGCGTACGGGGTACTGCACCAGGTGCATGCGGGGCCCGGCCCACACCATGACCGCCTCGGAGGCGGCATGCCGAGCCATCGGGCCCGTCATCCGTTCCATGGGCAGTGCGCCACGGAAGGCCACGTACCGGGAGCAGACCGGCTTTCCGTCGCCCACCAGGGTTTGACGCAGGCGCGAATGCAAGCCGTCCGCGGCTACGACCGCGTCCACGGCGAGAGCCTGCCGGTGCTCGGCGAAGAGCAGCCGGGCCCCGGACTCGTCCTGGTCGACGTGCGTGACGGTATGGCCGGTGCGCAGTGTGACCGCGGGGTGTTCCTGGCAGGCGGCGAGCAGCGCAGCGTGCAGATCGGTGCGGTGTGTGACGAGGTAGGGGTGGGCGAAACGCTCGGTGTAGGCGGCACTGCGAAGGTCCAGCGACGCGACCTGATCGCCGGTCAGGGCGTCCATCATGACGAGCTGGGGCGGGGCGACCGCGGTGCGCTGAACGGCAGGGAGGACGCCGAGTTCCTCAAGGGCGAGAGAGGCGTTCGGGGCGAGTTGCAGACCGGCGCCGATCTCGCCGAACCGGGCGGCTTGCTCGACCAGCGTGACGTGGTGCCCGGCGCGGGCGATCGCCAGCGCCGCGGCCAGTCCGCCGATGCCACCGCCGACCACGGCGATACGGAGCGGGGCGGGGATCACGGACATACGGCCTCCTGGCAGGGAAGGAGTGAAGGGCACAGGGAGAGTGATTCCATATGGTCAGCATGCCCATCATTGGTGTACTGACTATCGTGCGAGGGTGTTTCTCTGGTGTCAATGGGATGGCGAGGCAGCGGACCGGCCCGCAGGCGGCCGTCCCGAGTCTCGGGCGTCGAGGTGGTGGTCGGTCAGCAGGCCGTGGTGATGCTGTCCAGGCGCAGCGGAGCGCTCGTGCGTGCGGCGATGTCCTCGACGGTCACCCCCGGGGCGGTTTCGACGAGGGCGAGGCCGCGGTCGGTGACGTCGATGACGCCGAGGTCGGTGATGATCCGGTGCACGCACCGCTCACCGGTCAGCGGCAAAGTGCACTCCTGAAGGATCTTCGGCGTGCCGTCCTTGGCGGTGTGTTCCATCAGGACGATGACGCGGCGGGCACCGTGGACGAGGTCCATGGCCCCGCCCATGCCCTTGACCATCTTGCCGGGGATCATCCAGTTGGCCAGGTCGCCACGTACGGAGACCTGCATGGCACCCAGAACGGCGGTGTCGATGTGGCCGCCGCGGATCATGCCGAAGGAGAGCGCCGAGTCGAAAAAGCTCGCCCCGGGCAGGACGGTCACGGTCTCCTTGCCGGCGTTGATCAGGTCCGGGTCGACCTGCTCCTCGGTCGGGTAGGGGCCGGTGCCGAGGATGCCGTTCTCGGAGTGCAGCACGACGTGCACCCCGGGCAGTAGGTGCCCGGGGATGAGAGTGGGAAGGCCGATGCCGAGGTTGACGTAGGAACCGTCGCTGAGTTCGGCGGCGGCGCGGGCGGCCATCTGGCCGCGGTTCCAGCCCAGGGTGTTCATGCGTGGAGGGTCCTTTTCTCGATCTGCTTGTCAGCGGCCTCGGCCGGGGTCAGCTCCACCACGCGCTGCACGTAGATGCCCGGCAGGTGGACCTCATCGGGGTGCAGTTCGCCAGGTTCCACGAGCTGTTCGACTTCGGCGACGGTGATGCGCCCGGCCATGGCGGCGAGCGGGTTGAAGTTGGCGGCGGCGCGCCGGAAGACGAGATTGCCGTGCCGGTCGCCGCGCCAGGCCCGTACGAGGGCGAAGTCGGTGGTGATTCCGTGCTCCAGCACATGAGGACGTCCTGCGAACTCCCGGGTCTCCTTGGCCGGCGAGGCGATGGCCACCGTTCCGTCGGGCGCGTACCGCCACGGCAGACCGCCCCGCGCCACCTGGGTACCGACACCGGCCGGTGTGTAGAAGGCGGGGATGCCCGCGCCGCCCGCGCGCAGCCGCTCGGCGAGGGTGCCCTGGGGGGTCAGCTCCACCTCCAGCTCGCCGCCCAGGTACTGGCGGGCGAACTCCTTGTTCTCCCCGACGTAGGAGCCGGTGACCCGGGCGATGCGGCCGGCGGCCAGCAGGACCCCCAGTCCGCGGCCGTCCACGCCACAGTTGTTGGACACGACCTCCAGACCGGTCGCCCCTTGCTCGTACAGGGCGTCGATGAGGACGGCGGGAATACCTGAGAGGCCGAAGCCGCCGACGGCCAGTGAGGCGCCGTCGGGGAGGTCGGCGACCGCCTCACCGGCACTGCTTCGGACCTTGTTCACGCTGTGGGCCTTCCTTTCAGGTGGATCCGTCCGCCGCCGACGACCGGCTGGCGCCTGTGACGGGAGGCGGCCTCGTCAGGGACGGGGAGGAGAGTGGGCGTGGTGGTGCTGCGGTCGGAACCCGTGCTCGGGGAGGTCGAGCCTTCGGTCCGCGTCACCCGCCTGGCTCCGGCCGCAGTGCGTCGGAGACGGACTTGACGCCGCCGTGCGCCGTCAGGCCACCGTCCACCGGGATCTCGGCACTGCTGATGAACGACGACTCGTCCGACAGCAGGAAGACCACCAGCGGGGCGACCTCGTCGACGGTTCCGGTACGGCCGAGCGGGGTCTCGCGGACGTTTGCCTCCCGGAAGGCCGGCACGGCCGACGCGGTCATCTCGGTCTCGATGAAGCCGGGGTGGATCGTGTTGACGCGGATTCCCCGAGGGCCCAGCTCCAGGGAGGCCGCCTTCGACAGGCCCCGCAGGGCCCACTTGCTGGTCGTGTAGGCGACCGGGCAGTGGGCGGTGAGCGCCGCCGAGGAGCCGACGTTCACGATGGACGCACCGGTGGGCATGAGAGGTGCGAGGTGCTGGATGCCGAGCAGCGGGCCGGTGACGTTGACGGCGTGCACGCGCGCCATGTCCTCGGGCCTTACGTCCCCGAGCCGGGCCCGCCAGGTGATGCCGGCGTTGTTCACCAGTCCGTGCACCTGGCCGTGCGCCTCGCGCAGTTCGGCGGCCAGTTCGGCCCAGTCCTTCTCGTTGCTGACGTCGAGGCGGCGGCAGCCCGGTGACTCCGTCACGTCGGTGGCGATGACGTGGGCGCCCTCCCGGGCGAGTGCCTCCGCCTCGGCAGCCCCCTGGCCGCGGGCCGCGCCCGTGACGACGACGACCTTGCCCAGAAGCCTCTGGGGACGCGGGTCGTTCACGGCCGCTCCCGTGTGCGCCGTCGGCCGGCCGGCAGCGGCACAGACGGGACACCGGGTACGACGGTGCTGGTCAGCGTGCCGATGCCCTCGACGGTGAGGCTGACGGTGTCACCGGGCGCGAGGGGCGGCGGGGTTTGCTCGCCACGTACCCCCCACAGCTCGGCCAGGCAGCCACCGTTGCCGCAGGTCCCCGAGCCGAGGACGTCGCCCGGCACGACCCGGGTGCCGCGCGAGGCGTAGGCGGTCATCTCCTCGAAGGTCCAGCTCATGTTGGACAGCAGGTCCTCGCCGACCACCTGCCCGTTCACCTCGGCGGTCAGCGCGAGGCGCAGGAAGCCGTCGGTGTCCCGGTGCGGCTCGAGTTCGTCGGCGGTGACCAGGTAGGGGCCCAGGGTGGTGGCGGTGTCCTTGCCCTTGCAGGGGCCGAGGCCGACCTTCATCTCCGCCGACTGCAGGTCCCGCGCGGACCAGTCGTTGAACACGGTGTAGCCGACGATGTGCTCGCGCGCCTGCTCAGGGGTGAGGTCGCGGCCCTCGCGGCCGATCACCGCGCCCACCTCCAGTTCGAAGTCGAGCACGGCCGAACCGGGCGGCACGGGCACCTCGTCGTGCGGGCCGTAGATCGCGTGCGGGTTGGTGAAGTAGAAGGTCGGCGCCGCGTACCACTGCTCGGGGACGCCCGCCACGCCCTCCACAGTGCGGCGCACCCCTTCGACGTGCTCCTCGAAGGTCACGAAGTCCCTCACGGAAGCCGGCTGCAAGGGGGGGAGCAGGCGTGCCCGGGAGACGTGCGGACCGGGCGGAACGTCCAGGGCCGCCGCACCGGCGGCGAGCAGCCCCGGCAAGCCGTCGCCCTCGGCGAGGAGGGCGGTGAGAGAGGTGACCCCGGGCAGCGGGAAGAGAGTGCCGTCCTCTTCCACGACGGCCACGCGGCGGCGGTGCTGATATTCGTACGCGGCGAAACGCATGTGCGGCTCCGGAGGGGGATGAAGGGCCTCGCGCACATCGGAGCGCGGGGCCACGGGGACGCGGCGGCGTGAGCCAGGGCAGGGGCACGACTGCCACGTCCCCGGGAACGGGGTGGGCCTCTCAGACCGGCGGGGCGACGAACACACCGCGGTCGGGGTCGTTGAAGGACTCCTTGGCGATGAGCTCGTTCATCGGGTTCGCGGTGCCCCACTGGTCGGTGACCTCGGGCTGGGAGAAGTCGTAGACGTGGGGGTGCCAGGTGTCCTCGTCGAGCTCCTCCAGCTCGGTGGTGTACTCCACGGTGTTGCCGTGCGGGTCGAGGAAGTACGTGAAGGTGTTGTCACCCGCCATGTGGCGGCCCGGGCCCCAGACCTTCTTGAAGCCGGCGCGCATGACCCGGCCGGAGCCGCGCATGTACTCGTCGATGCCGCGCATCTCGAAGGAGACGTGGTGCAGGGAGGTGTGCGGGCCCTTCGCGAGCGCCATGGAATGGTGCTGGTTGCTGATCCGCATGAAGTGCATGACTTCGCCCATGTGCGGCGAGCTCAGGGTGTCGGAGAGGCGGAAGCCGAGGTGGCGCTCGTACCACTCGCGGGTGCGGTCCAGATCGGGGGAGTTGAGCACGACGTGGGAGAGCTTGACCGGGATGGCCTCCTTCTCCTCGATCTTGCGGTGCTGCCGTGCCCGGACGTCCGCGGAGACCTCGATCGTGCGGCCGTCGACGTCGAAGAAGCGGAAGCCGTAGCCGCCGCCCGGAGTGTCGACGGCGCCGGGCCGAGAGATCAGCTGCACGCCGCCGGCCAGGAGTCGCTCGGCGAGGGTGTCCACGTCGGCGGGGGTCGCCGCGCCGTAGGAGACGAGGTCAAGACGCTTCTCCTCGGCCTTGCGCAGGCGCACGACGTACTGCTCGGGGGAGCCCTCGGCGGCCAGGAAGGAGATGCCGGAGTCCTCGGCGACCTTGGTCAGACCCCAGGTCTCGCTGTAGAAGTCGAGCTGCTTGTCGTAGTCGGGCACGGCGAGGTCGACGTGCCGCAGATGGGTGAGCAGACGGGAGTTCATGGAATCCTCCTCAGGCAGAGGCGAGATGGAGCAGGGATGCGGCGTTCCGCCCGCGTACGGCGTCGAAGTCGTCCACGGACAGGTGGGCGGCGCGCAGGACGGCGACCGGGTCGTCGGTGCCCATGTCGAAGGGGAAGTCCGAGCCGAGCAGTACCCGGTCGGCCCCCGCGACGCGGACCAGTTCCCGCAGGACGTGCGGGTCGTGGACGAGGGAGTCGAACCAGAGCCGCTTGAGATAGCTGCTGGGCAGGTGCGCGCAGTCGGCGCCCGCGTCCGCGCGGACCGACCAGGCGTGGTCGGAGCGGCCGATGTGCGTGGGCAGGTAACCACCCCCGTGCGCGGCGATCAGCTTCAGCCCGGGGTGCCGGTCGAACACTCCGGAGAAGATCAGGTGGGAGAGGGCGACAGCGTTCTCCGTCGGCTGTCCGACGGTGTTGGAGAGGTACCACCGGTCCAGGCGCTCGTCGAGGGTGCAGCCGAAGGGGTGCAGGAAGAGGACCGCGCCGGTCTCCTCGGCCCGGTTCCAGAACGGTTCGTACGCCGGGTCGGACAGTTCCCGTCCCGGGGCGTGGCTGGAGATCTCCACCCCGGCGAGCCCTTGTTCCAGGGCGTGGTCGAGGGCGCGCACCATGTGGTCCGGGTGCTGGAGGGGGACGAGTCCCAGGCCGCGCAGCCGGTGCGGTGCCTCGGCGCAGTGGGCGGCGGTGGCCTCGTTGGCCAGCCGGTAGACCTTCTCGGCGGTCCCCTCGTCCGCCCAGTAGTGGTAGTGCGAGGGTGAGGGGCTGACCAGCTGCACGTCCACGCCCTGCGCGTCCATCGCGGCCAGCCGCACGCTCACGTCGGTGAGCCGAGGGAGGCGCTCGCCCACCATGGGACCGCTGACGCCGAGGGCGGCCGGGCCGTTGCGGCGGGCGTCCAGCGCCTTGGCCTCCGCCAGTCCCGGCAGTCCGGCGACGAGCGCCTCGACCTGGGGCAGCAGGACGTGGGCGTGCACGTCGACGGTCGGCGAGGTCATGGCAGCTCCCGGAGCATGGTCATGGTGCGGCCCATCAGGCCGGGAACGTCGGCGTCGCGGACGCCGTCGAGCTGCCACCGTCCGATCTGGACGGACGCCTCCACCACCGGGCGGACGCGGGCGATCCGTCGCTCGTAGTACGCCTGGAACAGCGTGTCGTCCCAGTTCTCGGCCCCGCTCAGCAGCTCGGCGAGCACGAGCGCGTCCTCCAGGGACAGCGCGGCGCCCTGGGCGAGGGTGGGCGGGCAGCAGTGGGCGGCGTCCCCGACGAGGACGACCCGGCCGCGGTGCCAGGAGCCCTCCACCAGCATCCGGTCGAACCAGGTGTAGTTGACCTGTGCGGGGTCGGTGAGGTGCGCGGTGATCTCCGGCCAGAACCCGCCGTACGCGGAGGCCAGGGAGCGCATCTCGTCGGCGTACGACTCCGGCGGGATGGAGGCCCGGTCACGGTTGGCCTCGACGACGTAGGCGTACAGGGTGGTCTCGCTGGTGGGACAGTAGCCGGCGATGTAGGCGGGGCCGCCGTAGGCGAGGTCGGTGCGGGTGACGCCGGCCGGGCGGGGGGTGGCGATGCGCCAGATGGCCATGCCGGTGGGTTCGGGCTTGTCGGTGATGCCGATCGCGGCCCGGGTGGCGGAATTGACGCCGTCGGCGGCCACGACCAGGTCGTAGCGGTCCGAGGTGCCGTCGGAGAAGTGCGCGGTGACGCCGTCGGCGTCCTGGTCCAGGGCGGTGGCCGTGACGCCCAGGCGCACGGTGGCTCCGCTCGCGCGGACGGCGTCGATGAGGATCCGCTGGAGCTGAGGGCGCTGCATGCCGACGGTGGCGGGGAGGTCGTCACCGCCGGAGCGGATGTCGCGCGCGGCGTGCAGGACGGTGCCGTCCGGGGCGGTGATGCCCACCGACCCGAAACCGAACCCGGACGCCTGCACCTGCTCCCAGACGCCGAGTTCGCGCAGGACCCGCAGGGCGTTGCCCTGAAGGGTGATGCCGGAACCCGCGGTGGCGTTCCAGTCGTCCTTGGCCTCGATCAGATGCACGTCGAGGCCCGCCCGGCGCAGCAGGACCGTCACGGCGTTGCCGGCCGCGCCACCGCCGATCACCAGGACCGTACGGGCTTTGCTCATGAGGGAACTCCCTTGTTCCATCGGCCTGTCAGCAGACCGGACTGGCTACTTGACGGCGATCGGGTTGACCGGTGAGCCGACGGCTCCGGTGATGGGCAGCGGAGCCGCGGTGAGGAAGAAGTCGTACACGCAGTCGGCCGCACAGTCCTCGGCCAAGGACTCCAGATCCCACATCTCGCCGATCAACAGCCCGATGTGGGGGATGGCGACCTGGTGCAGCGGCTGGAAGGCGTGCTCGAACTCGTTCGGCCGGACCTCGAAGCCCCAGGTGTCGGTGGCGACGGCCGCGATCTCGCTGCCGTGCAACCAGCCCGCGCAGGTGAAGGAGAGGCCCGGGGCCGGCCCGCCGGCGTAGTCGCCCCAGCCGTCGCGGCGGACCCGGGCGAGCTGCCCGGTGCGCACGAGCACGATGTCACCGCGGCCCACGGCAACCCCCTGCGCTTCGGCGGTGGCCGTCAGATGGTCCTCGGTAATCGCGAATCCGTCGGGGAGTTCGCCGTCGTTTCCGACCGCGCGGCCGACGTCCAGCAGGACACCGCGCCCGGCGACGTGAGCGGCCATGTGCTCGATGCCGGTCACCAGGTCGCCGTCGGACGTGACGACCTTCTCCGCAGGACGTCCGTTCCACGCCCTGCCGTGGTCGAAGATGTGCCCGAGGCCGTCCCACTGGGTGGAGCACTGCAGCGGCATGGTGATCACGTCGTCGGCGCCGCCGATGCCGTGCGGGAGTCCCTGGTTGCCGAGGGCGGCGTCGGTGCCGGTGTCGAGCATGGTGTGGACGGGGTTCGTTCGCCGCCGCCAGCCCTTCTGGGGGCCGTTGATGTCGAAGCGCTGGGAGAGGGAGAAGCTGACACCCCGCCGTACGAGCGCGGCTCCCTCGCGCCGCTTGGCCTCGTTGAGGAAGTTCAGGGTGCCGAGCACGTCGTCCTCGCCCCAACGCCCCCAGTTTGAGCAGGTTTTCGCCGCCCGGGCGACCGAGGACGCGGGATCGGTGGGGTCCAGGATCACGGGGTTCCCTCCGCGACGCAGCGGGTGCGCTGGACGCCGAGTCCGGTGACCGAACCCTCCATGACGTCGCCGTCGCGCAGCAGCCGGCCCCAGTGCATGCCGTTCCCGGCGGGACTGCCGGTCAGCACGAGGTCGCCGGGCAGGAGCCGGGCGCTCTGCGAGGCGTACGCGACCACACGGGCGACGTCGAAGATCATGTCCTTGGTGGACTCGTCCTGCATGGTGTCGCCGTTCAGCTTCAGCGTCACCCGCAGATCACCGGTGTCGGCGATCGACTCGGCGGGCACGATCCACGGGCCGAGCGGCGTGAACCCCGGCGCGTTCTTGCTGCGCAGCCAGTCCGTGCCGATCTGCGGCATGTCCCGGCGAAAGACGGTGGCGCGGTCGGTCAGATCGTTCGCGATCGTGTAACCGGCGACGTGGTCCAGCGCCTCCTCCACCGACACCTGGTACGCGGGACGGCCGATCACGGCCGCCAGTTCCAGCTCCCAGTCCGGCTTCGCGGCCCAGGCGGGCAGGACGACGTCGTCGTACGGACCGGTGACCGCACTCGGCAGACCGATGAACACGTACGGCAGGTCCTCCGCCGCCCGCCGGTCCATGATCTCCGCAGCCTCCGCGCGCCGCTCCTCCTCGGAACGGTCTTCACCCGGAGCCCGGTGTGCGACGTGCAGGTCGATCACGTGCTGCCGGTAGTTCGCCCCCGACTGGAAGACCTGGCGCGCTTCCACGGGGGCGTGCACCCGGAAGTCCGCCAGCGGCTCCCGTCCGAGTCCGTCGTCACCGGCCAGCGCCCGCAGCCGGGAGAGGGCCGTCTCCCAGACTTCCAGGATTCCTCGGACGGTCAGCTGATCGTCGTCGAGGACGGTTCGCAGATCCAGTATCCGGGCGTCCGGCGTGACGAGGGCGGGAAAGGCGGGCCTGTCCGGAGCGGAGAGCGTGGCGAGGGCGAACGGTCCTGCGAAGAGCACGGACTCGGTTTCAGGTTTCACGAACATGTCCTCCTGATTGCGGTGGGACTAATCTGGACCCGCCCACTAGGATCAGGGAAATCGATTATGTGGATGGCTGCCATCTGTTGCATGAATGTCCCCTGGTCGAGGCCCTACAGCTAGAGGATGACCCGTGAATCTGAGCCGGCTCGATCTCAATCTCGTCGTCGCGCTGCGCGCTCTGCTGGAGGAGCGCAACGTCACTCGGGCCGGACAGCGTGTCGGCCTGAGCCAGCCGGCCATGAGCGCGGCGCTGGCCCGACTGCGCCGCCAATTCGACGACGACCTCCTCGCCCGGGTCGGCGGTCACTACGAGCTCACCGCCCTCGGTCAGGTCCTGCTCGACCGCACCTCCGCCGCCTACGACGTGCTGGAACGCCTCTTCGCCAGCCAGGCCGACTTCGATCCGGCCGTGGAGAGCCGCGAGTTCAAACTGGTCGCCTCCGACTACGCCGTCGCCGTCTTCGGCACCGAACTGGCCCGGGTCGTGCACAACGAGGCCCCCGGCATCCGTCTGCGCTTCGCCCAGACCCCGACCACCGTGGTCGACGACACCGGCACCCTGCTCAGCACCACCGACGGCCTCTTCATGCCGCACGGCGTCATCAGCGACTTCCCCGCCACCGACCTCTACGACGACCGCTGGGTCTTCCTCGTCGCGCGCGACCATCCGAGCGTCGGCGATCAACTGAACCGGGACGACCTGGCCCGGCTCCCCTGGGTCACCTACCAACGTACCTACGACGCACCGGCCGTGCGCCAGCTCGGCATGCTCGGCATCGAGCCGCGGGTCGAGATCGCCGTCGACAGCTTCCAGCTCCTGCCCCTGCTGGTTGAGGGCACCAGCCGTATCGCCCTGATCCAGGCCCGTCTCGCCCGCCTCCTCGCGCCGCTCGCCGACGTACGCGTGCTGGAGCCGCCCTACGAGGCGGTCCCGCTGCGTGAGGCGATGTGGTGGCACCCCGTGCACACGCACGACGCGGCCCACATCTGGCTGCGTGAGACGGCCGCTCGCGTCGGCGGGGGGCTGGCGGGCGCGGAGGGGACCCGAGCCCCGGCCTGACCAGTGCCCGGCGCCCGACCCGCCCCTGTGTACGCGAACGCTCCGGGACCGGCCGGCTCCAGGGAAGGAGCCGGCCGGTCCCGGGACGCGGTATTGGTCAGCCGATGCTCAGGGCGCGCTGGGCGGACAGGCTGCGCGAGGAGCGGCCGGCGTGGATGGTGTAGGAGCCGGGCGTGAGTTTCCAGGCGCCGGCGTTCCAGACGGACAGGTCGCGGGCGCTCACGGTGAAGGTGAGGCGGGTGCTCGCTCTCGGGGCGAGGGTGACCTTGCGGAAGCCGATCAGGCGGCGCGGCTCGGCCTGAGCGCTGCCGGGCAGGGCGGCGTAGAGCTGTACGACGTCGGTGCCCTCCCGGTTGCCGGAGTTGGTGAGGGTGACAGCGGCGGTGAGCGTCCTGCTCCTGGCGTCGTAGGAGACTTCCAGGCTACCGAGGTTGAACGTGGTGTAGGACAGGCCGTGGCCGAAGGGGAACAACGGGCTCTGGCCCTGTGCGTCGTAGTAGCGGTAGCCGACGAGGTGGCCTTCGCTGTGGGACACCGTGGGTCCGTTGCCGGGGTAGGCGGCCGAGGTCGTGCCGGGGCCCTGGGCGGCAGTGGCGGGGAAGGTGACCGGGAGGCGGCCGGACGGGTCGGCGTCGCCGAAGAGAACGGCGGCCAGCGCGGTGCCGGTGGCGCGTCCGGCGTACCAGAGCTGGACCACCGCTTCCACGTCGTTGATCCAGGGCATGGCGACGGGACCGTCGGTGTTCAGCACGACGATGGTGCGGGGGTTGGCGGCGGCGACGGCGGCGATGAGCTGGTTCTGGTCGCCGGGCAGGTCGAGGGTCGCGTGGTCCATGTCCTCGCCGGCGACCCGGTTGACGACGACCACCGCGGCGTCGCTGATCCGCGCGGCGGCGACGGCGTCAGGGATGAGGGACTGCGGCTGCCAGCCCAGGGTCAGGCCGCAGGCTCCGGCGTCGGCGGTGCTGTTGGTGTACTCGACGCTGATGCTCACGGTCCTCCCGGCGGTGAGCTCGATGGTTCCCTGGAGGGGATAGTCGTAGGGGCCGAGGAAGAACTGGCGGCTGTGACGGGTGCCGGAGATGACGGTCCTGCCGTCGACGACGAGTTTCGTCGTGCCGGAGGGCAGCAGGGAGAACCGGTGCAGACCGGTGGTGGTGGGGGTGAGCGTGCCGCTCCAGCGGGCCGACCAGACGGCAGGGAGACCGGCCACGGGCGCACTGGTGAAGTCGATGCCCGCACTCACCTGAGTGGAGAGAGGCGTGCCGGTCGGCTGGGCTCCGGCGTAGAAGGCGCCGGTCAGCCCGGCTGCTCCGGAAGTGGTGCGCAGGACGGCGGCGGGGACGGGGGTGAGGGGGACGTCACCCACGGAGCCCTGGCGGTGGGTGACGGTGACCGTGCTTCCCACGCGCTCCCTGATGGCCGCCAGCGGGGTGGTCCACGTACCGGGGCTGACATAGGTGGAACCGGAGACTCCGGTGAGGGCTTCGGTGCCGACTGGGCCGATCACGGCCACGGACCTGACCGTGGAGGTGAGCGGCAGTGCCTGAGCGCGGTTGGCGAGCAGCACGGTGGAGTTGACGGCGAGTTCGTGCGCGAGGTCCTTGTGGGCCTGGGTGCTCACGTTCGCGGCGGGCGCCGGTACGGGGTGGTCGAACAGACCGTTGGCGTACATGGTGTTCAGGATCCTCAGGGCAGCGTCGTCCAGGCGGGCGACGGGGACGCTTCCATTGGTGAGGCTGCCCACGGGGATCTTGACGCCGCCGGGACCGAGGCCGCCGAGGTCCATACCGGCCTTGATCGCCGCGATGGGGTCGTCGCCCGCCCAGAAGTCGGGGACGGTGTACCCCTGGAGCCCGAGGGTCTTCTTGAGATCGTCGAACAGGGCGGGGCTCTGCGTGGCGAACGTCCCGTTGATCTTGGGGTAGGCCATCATCACCGAGGTGACGGGCACGGCGTCGATGATGTGCTCGAACGGGGCGTGGTAGATCTCGTGCAGCGCCCGATCGGAGACCTGGGCATCGACGAAGAACCGGTTGACCTCCTGGGTGTAGGCGCTGAAGTGCTTCACGGTGGCGACGACGTGCTGAGCCTGCATGCGGCGGGTGATGGCGGCACCAAGGGTGCCCGACAGCAGCGGGTCCTCGCCCATGCTCTCGGCCTGCCGGCCGAAGTGCCAGGTGCGTGCGGTGTCGACGGTGGGACCGAGCAGGTTGTTGTAGCCCTTGGCGCGGCCTTCCGTGCCGAGAGCTTGGCCGAGCCGGCCGGCCAGTTCCGTGTCGAAGGTCGCGGCCTGGGCGAGGGGCACGGGGAAGGCGGTCACGCCGGTCTCCCCGCGCAGACCCGCGGAGACGTCGGCCATGGTGAGGGCGGGTATGCCCAGGGAGCTCAGCGCCGCGAAGTCGCAGCGGACCAGAGCCTCCTTCTGGGCGGGGGTCATCCTGGCCAGCAGAGCGACGGCCCGGCTGTCGGGGGCCGCACCGGCGGCCGCGGCTCGGCGGGGTGCGGCAACGCTGGGGGCGATACCGGAGACCAGCGTGGTCACGATGGCGGCGGAGAGGAATGTACGGCGATTCATGGCGGCTCTTCCATGACGATTCGGGTGGGACGGTGGGATGTCGCGGTCAGCACGGGAAGGTGATGCCTGGCATGGCGCTCAGGCGCACATGAGCGGTCCGGTTGCGTTACTTCTTCCGGTAGACCTCATCAAGGGCGTTCAGCACGCCGTCGATACCACGGTCTCCATGGCCGTGCGATCGGTCGGATTGGCGGTGATCCGCAGGGTGTCGCCGTCGGTGTCCGACGACCCCCACTCCGTTCCCTCACAGGCGGTCAGGCTTGTGGCGAGTACTGCGACCGCGGCAGTGGCACACATATGGCGGGAGGTTCTCAAGGCAGTCTCCGTAGAGGGGGTGCGGCGGGGGAGAACGGCGTGGAACGCGGGGGAAACCGGGGACCGGTCGACGGGGCCCGCCCCGCGCGAGGCGCGGGTGCGGGCGGGCAAGTCCGTCTACGGAACAGGGGTCACCGACGCTGTCGGACGTGTGACGCTCGGATGTCCGATGGCGGAAGGGCTCCGCCGGGGGGCGCGGTGGTGTGGGGATCTGTCGATGTCCACGCCCAAGACACTGGCACCCGTCCGCTGCCGGCACAACGAAGAGGACCATGCACAGTTCGGATGAGCGGCATCCACGTCCTGGATGCGGCAGCTCTTCTCGAAGGCCGATGGGTGACCGCTATACCCGTGTAAGTGCCGAGAGCCGATACTTTCCCGGAGTGCCTGCGGGCCGTCGGCGTGCCTCGTCCCGGTGCCCGCACGCCGGAGGGCCCAGTGGCCGGCCTGGACCGAGGATGTGCGAGGCCCCACGATGACCAGGTGAAAGCACCTGGAGGGCGTCCATGACAGCGTGGGAGGACCCGGCCGCGCGGACGTGCCGACGGCGATCACCGGAGCGAGACGTCACGGCCGGCCGGGCATGCTGACGGAAGGCGTCCGTGACGCCGAGGAACACCACAGCCGTCCGGGCCTGCCGGTCGAGGGCGAGGCGGTGTGCACGAAACGGCTCTCCGCCCGCGATGCCGTGGTGAACCGCACGCGCGCATCTCGGCGACCGCACCGCATCGACCCGCGACGCGACGCCCCGGGCCCGGTCAGGCTCGTCCTGGTCCGGTGGACTGAGATCGGAGGACCTGGGACGTGTCGGTCAGTGCGGGCCGGAGCCCTCTTCGGCCCGGGGCGCAGTGGTGCTGCGGCGGACCACCAGCCGGGGCGTCATGGTGGTCTGCATCGGGCGGTCCCGTGTTCCCTCGACCCGTTCGATGAGCATCCTCGCGGCCGTGGCACCCATGGTCTGGCCCGCCTGGTCGACGCTCGTGAGCTGGACCGCCGTCAGTGCGGCGATGGCGGTGTTGTTGTAGCCGACCAGGGAGAGGTCCGCGGGGACGCGCATGCCGAGCTCGTCGGCGGCACGGTATATCCCGAGCGCCGCCACGTCCGCACCACTCATGATCGCGGTGGGCGGCCGGTCTCCCGTCATCAGTCGCAGGCCGGCCTTGTACCCGCCGTCGTCGGAATAGGCGGCCTGGACCACACGGGCGTGTCCCTCCAGCCCGTGACGTGCCATGGCCTCCAGGTAACCGCTGCTCAGGACCGCCTCGGGCGTCCTTCTCCACCGGCTGTTCCGTGTGCCGTGAGCCGCCACCAGGACGATGTCACGGTGTCCGAGCGACACCAGATGGTCCACCACCAGGCCCGCGCCCACCCCGTCGGCGTCCACGACCGAGTCGTAGACGTCCGACTCGTCGTGGTGGCCGATGACCACGGTCGGAGTCGTCGCGGCCATGCTCAGCACCTCGCTGCGCGGCGAGCTCGGGGCGACGAGGATCAGGCCGTCCATCTGACGGTCCACCATGGAACGGATGGTGCGCGCCTGGTCGTCCGCGCCGAAGCCGGCGGCGCCGATGAGGACCGTGTAGTCGCTGTCGTGCAGCTCGTCGCGAATGCCGTCGAGGATGTCGGCGAAGAACGAGTTGCGGATGTTGTCGAGCAGAATGCCGATCGTGTACGTCCGCCCGCGCATGCCACGGGCCGCGGCGTGGGGCCGGTAGTCGAGTTCGGCCATGGCCGCGCGCACCCTCTCCTGCATCGCGGGGCTGACCCCGTAGGCGTTGCGCAGGACCTTGGAGACGGCGGCGGTGGACACCCCGGCGTGCCGGGCCACGTCGGTGATCGTGACGCGCTTCGCACGTTTCGCCGCAGCGTCCATGTCGGGATCCTCCAAAGAAGCGATCAATGTAACGGTCTACATAGTGTCACGCCGTGAACATAACGAGTAGAGGCTTTTCCTCGCTGTTACACGCTCACGTCTTGACGAGGTTGGCAGTGACATGCAGGGTGGTGCCCACTTCATATGGAGAACGTTTTACACATAGGTCCGGTCGGACCCGCAGCCGTTGACCTTCTCTTCGCGCCCCGTCTCTTGAAACACACCAGGAGTCCGCTGTGAACAACCCCTCTTCCCGCACGGTGCGCGCCGGTCTCACGGCCGGCGCCGTCGCCCTCCTTGCCAGCGCGTGCGGCGGTTCGGGCTCGACCGGGGCCTCCGGGCCGAAGGACTTCAGCTACCTGAGCGTCACCGAGAACACCACGGTCAAGACCGCTCTGGGTACCCTGTCCAAGGACGCCTGCAAGGCGCAGAACAAGGCGCTGCCGCTGAAGGTGGAGACGGTCCCGCAGTCCGGCCTCGACCAGAAGCTCCAGCTCCTGGCCGGTCAGGACGCGCTGCCGGTGCAGTTCGCCGCCGGTAATGCCCCCTCGCTGACCCAGCAGCTCTTCAAGTCGGGCAAGGTCGCCGACCTGGAGAAGGAGCTGAAGGACCTCGGTGTCCTCGACCAGCTCGAGCCCGCGGCGGTCTCCACCATCAAGGCCCTGTACGGCGGCAAGGTCGAGGTGCTGCCGTACGAGTACAACATCGAGGGCATCTTCTACAACAAGAAGCTCTTCGCCGAGAACGACATCACGGTCCCCGCCACCTGGGACGAGCTGGTGGCCGCAGCGGCGAAGCTGAACACCAAGAAGATCCAGCCGTTCTCCGCCTCAGGACAGCAGGGCTGGCCCATCACCCGCCTGGTCAGCACCTACCTGTACCGCAGTCTCGGCCCCGAGGCGCTCCAGGCGGTCGCCGACGGCAAGGCCAAGCTGACCGATCCCGAGTACGTCGAGGCCGCCCAGGCCGTCGCCGACCTCGGCAAGAAGAACTACTTCGGCAAGGGCGTCGGTTCCATCGACTACGACACCGCGATGAACCAGTTCCTCGGCGGCAAGGCCGGCATGTTCTACATGGGCAGCTGGGCGCTGGCGAACATCGCCGACGCGAAGCAGAACAAGGTGGGCGCCGAGAACGTCGGCTTCATGCCCTTCCCCGCCGTCGCCGGCGGCAAGGGATCCGTCGACCAGTACCCCTCCAATGTCGGCCTCGGCATCGGACTCGGCGCCAAGACCTTCGACAAGAAGACCGGCGACTGGGTCTCCTGCATCGCGAAGAACTACGGCAGCACCGCGCTGAAGGACCACGGGACCATCTCCGGCTTCAAGGTCAACACCCCCGTCGAGGACAGCACCGCCGTCACCACCCAGGTGCGCGAGACGGTCAGCGCCTCGAAGCAGAACGTGCTGTGGTTCGAGGCCCTGTTCAGCACCAAGGCCACCACCGTCAGTCAGACCAACGCCGCCGGACTGGCGACCGGCAGCATGAGCCCGCAGGACTTCATGCAGACCGTCCAGGACGCCCTCTCCGCCCAGTAGAACCGGCGCCGCGCGGCTCAGGAACCCCCGCCTCCCCGCGGACACCGTTCCTGAGTCGTCCTCACCACTCGTGCACGCTGCCCCCGACCAACGAAGTGGACACCCATCCATGCATCGCGTCCTCGGTGACCGCAGGGCCATTCTGATCCTGGTAGGTCCCGCCCTGCTCGTGTACTCCCTCATCATGCTGGTCCCGATGGTGTGGTCACTGGGGTACTCCTTCACCAAGGGCAACACCATCGACGGCTTCTCCGGCAACGGAGTGGACAACTTCCAGCGCCTGTTCAGCGACCCGGCCGTCCACGAAGCACTCTGGTTCACCCTCAAGTACGCCGCCGTCGTCACCATCGGCCAGATCGCGGCCGGCTACCTGCTCGCCCTGCTGTACGTCTTCTTCCTGAAGAAGGCGTCCGCGCTCGTGCGCACCCTGGCGTTCTTCCCCGTGGTGCTGCCCACCGTGGCCGTCGGCCTGCTCTTCCAGAAGTTCTTCCAGGTAGCCCCGCAGACCGGCCCCGTCAACTCCCTGCTGAACGCCGTCGGCATCGACTCGATCGACTTCTTCGGCAGCGCAGGCAGCGCCTTCTGGGTCCTGATCATCATGGACATCTGGCGCTCGATGGGCTTCTACGCCGTCCTGCTCTTCGCCGGCCTGCTCGACATCCCCGAAGAGGTGTTGGAGTCCGCCCGGATGGACGGATCCTCGGGCCTGAGCCTGATCCGCCACATCGTGTTGCCGCTGTCCTTCCCCGTGCTGATGTCGTCGGTGATCTTCAGCATCAACGGCACGCTCAAGGTCTTCGACTCCATCGTCGCCCTGACCAACGGAGGGCCGGGCAACGACACCACCCCGCTGACCCTCTACATGTTCCAGACGTCGTTCACCTACAGCGACTACGGCTACGGCAGCACGATCGCGCTCCTGTTGACCGTGCTGAGCCTGCTGGTCACCCTGGTCGTCTTCCGCGTGTCCCGACGCGACCTCACGAAGGGCTGAAAGCCATGTCCGTCGACACGCCCGTCAAGCCGCCCACCGCTGCCCCCGGTCCCCGGACGACCGGTGCGCCGAGGCCCCGCTCCCGCCGCACGTGGAAGGGCCTCTGGGTCAAGATCGCCGTCACCCTCCTCCTGGTCGTCGAGATCTACCCCCTGGTGTGGATGTTCCTCACCTCGCTGAAGTCCAACGACGACTACCTGAACAACTCCACCTGGAGCCTGCCCAGCACGTGGCAGTGGGGCAACTACACCGAAGCCTGGACCACCGGCAACATCGGCCTGTACGTCAAGAACAGCCTCCTGGCCGTAGTCCCGTCCCTGGCGTTGATCCTGCTCCTGGGCACGGCTGCGGGCTTCGCCCTGCAGATCATGGTGTGGAAGGGCCGGAACCTGACCCTGCTGGTCTTCCTCGCGGGCATCATGGTTCCGCCGCAGATGATCCTGCTCCCCCTGTTCACCGTGTACTTCCAGACCGGCCTCTCCGGCACCCTGTGGCCGCTGATCCTCACCTACACCGGAACCGGCCTGCCCCTGACGGTGTTCATGATGGCGACCTACTACAAGACCGTCCCGCGCGAGCTGTTCGAGGCCGCGACCCTCGACGGCGCCGGCATCCTGCGCGCCTTCTGGACCATCAGCGTTCCCATGGTCCGCAACGCCATCCTCACCGTCGGCCTGGTGCAGTTCTTCTTCATCTGGAACGACCTGCTCATCGCGCTCACTTTCACCAACAACCAGGACCTGCGCACCATCCAGGTCGGCCTGCTCAACTTCACCGGCGACTTCGGCGCCACCCAGTACGGACCGCTGTTCGCCGCCATCTGCATCAACGTCTTCGGCACCCTGCTGATCTACCTGTTCCTGAACCAAAAGGTCATGAAGGGACTGGCCGGCGGCGCCGTCAAGGGCTGAACCGACCACCCCACGCACCGCCCCGTCGCACCACGGTGCGACCGCTCCACCGCTCACTTCACGGAAGGCCCCCCTGATGCTGCTTCAGCCTGCCCCGGTGTCGTTCGAACACCTGCCGGACGGCCTCGGTATCGGCGTCGCCGCACCACGCCTCTCGTGGACACTGCCGGTCTCCACCGAAACTCAGACCGGATACGAGATCGAACTCGGGCGCGACGGCCGCGCCGAGCGGACCGGCCACATCGAGGGGGCCGCCCAGAACCTGGTGCCCTGGCCCGGACGGCCGCTGACCTCCCGAGAACGCGTCACCGTACGAGTGAGGGTATGGACCGGGGCCGGAGCGCCGTCCGGGTGGAGCGAGCCCCGCGCCGTCGAGGCGGGACTGCTCCGGGCGCAGGACTGGCAGGCCGTGCCGGTGGGCGCCGCCTGGGAGGAGAACCACGACGAGGACCGCCGCCCCGCCCGCGTCCGCAAGGACTTCACCCTCTCCCGGCCCGTCACCCGCGCCCGCCTGTACGTCTCCGCGCACGGACTGTACGAGGCGGAGATCAACGGGGCCCGGGTGGGCGACGACGCCCTCTCACCCGGCTGGACCGTCTACCGCGAGCGCCTGCGTTACTACACCTACGACGTCACCGGCCACCTCGTCCAAGGCGCGAACACCGTCGGAGCGTGGCTGGGCGACGGCTGGTACCGCGGCCACATCGGCTTCGACGGCGGCACCCGCAACATCTACGGCACCGACCAGAGCCTGCTCGCCCAACTCGAGATCACCCACGACGACGGCACCACCACCCTCGTCGCCACCGACGCCACCTGGTCGGCCGCTCCCGGGCCGATCCTCTTCAGCGGCCTCTACGAGGGCGAGACCTTCGACGCCCGCCTGGACGACCCGCACTGGGCGACCCCCGCCGGCCGGACGGGAGCCGACTGGTCCCCGGTCGCGGTGGGAGAGCGCGCCCCGGGCACCCTCGTCGCCCCCCAGGGCCCCGCGGTACGCGCCACCCAGGAAGTCACCCCCGTCACCGTCACCCGGCGCGGCCCCGGCCGCCACCTGCTCGACTTCGGGCAGAACCTCGTCGGCCGCCTGCGCCTCACCCTCGACGCCCCGGAAGGAACGACGGTCACCCTGCGCCACGCCGAGATGCTGGAGGACGGCGAACTTGCCGTGCGGCCGCTCCGGGACGCCCACGCCACCGACACCTACATCGCCGCCGGGAGAGGGCCCCGCACCTGGCAGCCCCGCTTCACCCTGCACGGATTCCGCTACGCCGAGATCACCGGCTGGCCCGAGGGCGAGCTGCCCCAAGGGGCGGTGACGGCGCTGGTCCATCACACCGATATGCGCCGCACCGGCTGGTTCGAGTGCAGCGACCCCCTGGTCAACCGGCTGCACGAGAACGTCGTGTGGTCCATGCGCGGCAACTTCGTCGACATACCCACCGACTGCCCCCAGCGCGACGAACGCCTCGGCTGGACCGGCGACCTCCAGGTCTTCGCCCCCACCGCGGCGTTCCTCTACGACTGCGTCGGCATGCTCGACTCCTGGCTCACCGATGTCGCCGTCGAACAGCTCCCCGACGGCACCGTCCCCTGGTACGTCCCCGTCATACCCGGTGGCCCGATCTGGACGCCCGTCCAGCCCGGTGCCGCCTGGGGCGACGTGGCGCCGCTGACCCCCTGGGTGCTCTACGAGCGGTCCGGCGACCTGGAACTGCTGCGCCGCCACTACCCGACCGGCCGGGCCTGGGTGGATCTCGTCGAGCGGCTGGCCGGGGACGACCGGCTGTGGGACAGCGGATTCCAGCTGGGGGACTGGCTCGACCCGGCCGCGCCCCCGGAGGACCCGGCCGCCGGCCGCACCGACCGCTACCTGGTGGCCACCGGCTACTTCGCGCGTTCGGCCCGCCACCTCGCCCGCTCCGCCGAAGCCCTGGGCGACACCGACTCCACCCGGCACTACGGCAAGCTCGCCGACGAGGTGGCCCAGGCGTTCCGCGACCGTTACGTGCTGCCGTCGGGCCGGATGACCAGCGATGCGCCCACCGCCTACGCGCTGGCCCTCGTCTTCGACCTGCTCACACCCGAGCAGCGGCGGCACGCCGGTGACCGGCTGGCGACACTCGTGCTGGATGACGATGCCCGCATCGCCACGGGCTTCGTCGGCACGCCCCTCATCTGCGACGCACTCACCGACACCGGGCACCTCGACATCGCCTACCGCCTGCTCACCCAGACCGAATGCCCCTCATGGCTCTACACCGTCACCCAGGGCGCCACCACCATCTGGGAACGCTGGGACAGCCTGCGCCCCGACGGCACCCTCAACCCCGGCGGCATGACCTCCTTCAACCACTACGCCCTGGGCGCCGTCGCCGACTGGCTCCACCGCGTCGTCGGCGGCATCGCGCCCGCAGCCCCCGGCTACCGCGCCCTCACCTTCCGCCCCCGCCCCGGCGGCGGCATCACCTGGGCCGAGACCCGCCACGAGACGCCGTACGGTACGGCGGCCCTGTCCTGGGAGCTGGACGCGAACGGCATGACCGCCCGCGTCACCGTGCCACCGGGTTGCACCGGCAACGCCGAGCTTCCCGGCTGCGCCGCCGTGGTGCTTGGACCCGGCGAGCACACCCTCAGCACCGTCGCGCTCCACCGGAGCACCGTCTGACGATCTTCCCGCGCGGACACAGACCGCTGCGGTGCCGGGCCGGCCTGACCCGGACCGGCACCGCAGCTCTCGCTGATCCTCACGATCCGTGGGCCCTTTCCCTGCTCCGTCGTCCTCGCTCGGAGGGCGTCGACGGGCACTTCGCCGCCGTATCTCGCGTTGAGACAGCCCTGATGGTCGTTCTCGCGCAAGAGCCCGCATGTGCAGCGAACAGCTACGAGAAGCAGCGGGACTCCTGACCTCGACAGGTCAGGAGTCCCCTCCAGCGCTCGCCCTGGGCGCCTCCGCCGGGAGAACCTGAGCGCGGTCGCCCCGTGCACCGCGACGAGAAGGGCTCGCTCTCGGGCTCAGTACAGCCGGTGCTCAGTCGACCAGCACGACGTGCAGGGCGCGGGGGCCATGCACTCCCTCGTCCCGGTCCAGCTCGATGTCACTGGTCGCGGACGGGCCGGAGATCCACGTGAGCGGTCGCGTGGGATCCAGCCTCGGCATGGCCTGCGGAACGGAAGCCACCACTTGAACCGGGGCCCGGACGACGCAGATGTGCAGGTCGGGTACGAGCGTGAGGACGCAGCGCCCCTGCCCCTCACTCGCGTCCAGGACGATCGTGCCCGTCTCGGTGACAGCCAGAGCACACCCCGTCACGACGGCGTCGGTCCCGTCGAGGTCGCCCGGAGTGAGCGGGGGAGTGTCGGGCCGCTGCCGCACGTCGGTGGCGGCCAACCACGCGGGGGCAGTCCCGGAGGGACGGCCACGCTTCCGGCACCCTGTTCGGCGAGTATGCGGGCCAGGAGAGCGGGGAGTCCGGCGCCGGTGCAACGGTGGACGACGGCCCGGTAGTCGGTGAGGTTCTCGGCGAGCAGGTCCAGGATCACGCCGGGGTCGTCAGGGGTGTGGGTGCGCAGATAGTCACGGGGGAGGTCGGCCGCGGGCGTGGTGTCGGCGATCGCGGCACGCACGCGGGTCAGGACGAGGTCGCGGGAGGACGTCATGAGTGGTTCTTCTTCCACCAGTCGCGGAACGATTCGGCAGGCAGTTCGGGCAGGTCACGGCTCTGCGTCCACTGCCGGGCGCCTGGGCCGGGCAGAGTTCTGGGGTGTAGCTTGCGCGTCCGGGAGGCGAGACGCAAAGGTGCTGCTCCTGCAGCAAGTTCCTCACGCCCCCTTACGGCCGCCGACTCGGAGACCTCCGCGAGCCTGGCCACCGCCGCGATCCTGCCATGCCCCAACACCTCCGCCTCGGAGGCCAGGTACAGACGACGCTGACGCTCATCCAGATGCGGCAGAATCACCGCGAACTCCACATCCAGCACCGCCAGGACTTCACCCAGAATCATCACAACAACCCAACTACCATATTGAGCAGCTAAGTTGAGTCGAATCCGGCAGTAGATAAATTACGGCTCCTCACCAGCGCGTCTCCCCGGCGAAATACTTTGCTGCCTTCCGCAGGATCTCGCGTTCCTCCGCCAACTCGCGGACTTTCTTCCGCAGAGCCGCGTTCTCCGACTCCAGCGGGGCCGCGGCTGGGCTGGTTCCTGCGTCCGCCGTCCCCGTGGGCGGCTTGCTCCAGCAGCCCGGACCCAGTTCCGCAAGGTCTCCGGATTGCCCCGCAGATCGGCGGCGACCTACCTGATCGTCGCATCGGGCCGCGACTCGTACAACGTGACCGCGTCCGCCTTGAACTCCGGCGGATAGTTCTTCATGACCACGAGATGTCCGTTCTCAGATCCTCAGGATCCAGTGTCTCGTGTGTCCAACATCAGGGATCAAGGCCCGTGCTCTCACCGCCCAGTAGCCGTGCTCACTACGTCTGTCAAGCGTTCGGAAAACCCGTTCGCTCTCGTATGAGCAGAAACGCCGAACGGATTTTTGCGCGGTGCCGGCCGGACAGTGCCTCTGCTCGTCTCTCGGTGACGACGCCACGACGGCCCCGTCCCCGGCCCTCCGGGCGGCGGGGCCGTCGCGTGTCTGGCATCGTTCAGTGGCGGGCGGTCACAGCCTCCGGGAGCCACAGGTCACACTTGTGGTCCTTGGGGAACGTCGTCGATGCCGTGATCGCCTCGGGCGCGAGCACCTGCACCTTCGGATGCTGGTTCCAGCGGGGGGCGTCGGCCGCGTACGGGATGCCGGTGTGGGCGAAGTGGGTCCAGTAGCCGAGCATCGTGGAGGCCAGGGCGTTCTGGGCGGGGGTGCCGGAGACGCCACCGAAGACATAGCGGATCTCGGAGCCGTGCGGGGCGCCCAGGGGGAAGCTGACCGGCAGGCCCAGGTAGTCCACGGCACCGCGGTCGGCGAACTCGTACTGGTAGGACCGGGTATGCCTGGCCATCAGCCGCGCCGTGCGGGACTGGAGGCAGGCGAACTGCGAGTCCGTGAGGATCGCGCCGAGTGCCTCGGCGGGGGAGCCGTGGTGTGACAGCGGGTAGCGGGCCAGGATCGCGTCGGCACGGTCGCCGTACAGGGCGCGGACGGCCACAGGGTACCCGGCCGGGGTGAGCTGGCGGCCGGCCAGGTCGTAGGTGGATGCCACGGAGAGCCGACCCTCGTCGGCGGTGGTGCCCTGCAGGACGGGCACGCGGCGGAATTTGCCGCTCTCCAGGGCGTCGGCGATCTGCAGCGGGACGACCCGGCCGTCGACGTTCGGGACCCAGCGGGCGGTGGGGTTCGTCGAGGCCGTGAGCAGATCACCGGCGGGCTTGCCGCGCAGGCAGGCGACGTCGGCACAGCCCAGGGAGCCGGCCCAGGTCGCACCGGTGCGCTGCTGTGAATCCTGGGTGGGCAGCGGGAAGCCGCAGCCCGACTGGGCGATGGCCCGGTCGAAAAGGCCGGCCGCCCGAGGGGAGACGAGGTGCTGGCAGACGCTGCCGCCGCCCGCCGACTCGCCGAAGACCGTGACGTTGCCGGCATCACCGCCGAAAGCAGCGATGTTCTGCCGCACCCAGCGCAGGGCCGCCTGCTGGTCGAGGAGACCGTAGTTGCCGGAGATGCCGTCCGCCGACTCTCCCGCCAGGCCCGGGTGAGCGAGGTAACCGAAGGCGCCCAGACGGTAGTTGAGGGTAACAACGACCACGTCACCCCGGGCGGCCAGTTCTCCGCCGTCGTAGAAGGTCCCCGAACCGATCGTGAAGCCGCCGCCATGGATCCAGACCATCACGGGCCGGTCGCGCAGGGAACGCTCGGCGGGCGTGTGGACGTTGAGGTAGAGGCAGTCCTCGCTGGGTGTGCCGGGTCCGGCCAGATCACCCCAGGGGGTCGACGAGTCCGTCTGCATACAGGGGTTGCCGGGGATCGTGGCGTCCCGGACTCCTGTCCAGCGCGCGGGCGGGGCGGACGGCTTCCAGCGCAGGCCGCCGACAGGCGGCGCGGCGTAGGGGATGCCGAGATAGTCGACGGCCCTCTCACCCGCCGTTCCCCGCACCTGCCCGTAGCGGGTGGTGACGGTCGTGTCGTCGACCGCCGGAGCGGCCGCGGCGGGCGTGGCGCCCAGCCCGGTCGCCGACAGCAGGAGCGCGCTCACCAGCACACCCCGTAAGCGGTGCCTCCACAACGGCGATCGTCGCGCCGTCCTTGACTCGTGCCTCGTGTACGGACCGGGCATCGGTACCTCCGTGCGGGGTTCGGATGGTGACAGGGGCACCGCAGTCTCGGCGCCCGTGCGCGCCTCCGCATCGCGCGAATCACCGGTCATGCCCATGGCCGGCCCGGCACTGGCGGAGTCGGGAGCGGGACGCGACTTCGTCGACGGCAGCTCTCCCGCCCGAATAAAAGAGCTTTTTGTCCCGGCGATGTTGTTTGGTTCGAGGTTCAGATGTCGCGCCAGTTGGGAGTGGATTCGCGGGTGAGACGTCTGCTTATGAGGTCGATCATCGCGACGGGGATCATGGCTTCGGAGCACCGTGCGCGACGTCCGTGGCCGGAGGCCGCCCGATCGGCTGTCCGTAGCGCCGTGTTTCGGGGCTTTAGGGCGATCTAGGACAGATCGTGCTCCAAGGCTGCGCCAGCCCGATGGGCGACTGACGCAGCATCGGCTCCAGCCTGCGAGGCTTAATAGGCGCAGGATTTGACGCAGATGCTCCTCGGTGCCCAAGGTCGCTTCAGCTACGCCGTGGTCCCAGTATTCCGGCGCGTTTGATGATGCTCTGGTTGCGGACGCTCATGGCGCCCATGGATTCCAAGGCGTCAGTGAATTCGTTCAGGGCGGTGGCGAGGAGGCGTCCACTGGCGCGGTCCAAGGCGCGGTCGCAGTTCGCGGCGCCGCGGGTGGCGTAGGTCTGGGTGCGCCGCCAGAAGGTCTGAGCCCGGGGGTCGGGTACGGGAAAGTACCGAGCGGCGTCGTGGGCGAAGCGGCGGAACTGCGCGCACTGGGCGCGGGTGCGGGACTCGTCGGTGGCATGCGGGTTCTGGATGAGCGGCTCGAGCTCGCGGTTGATGGTGATGAAGCGTTGTTCCAGGCGGTTCCCGCCGTATACCTCCCAGGCGTACACCTGCAGGGCGCGGGTCTTGGGGGACGGGGTAGCGGGGGTCTGGTCCTGGGCGGGTGCAGCGGCGCGCGCCGTTGAGTGGCCCTCGCGCGCGTAGGTCACGCCGAACACCTGCCACCAGGCGAACCACGACACCAGCAGCACCGCACCGGCCACCGCCCCCAGCACCACCATTGGCCGGATACGCCTTGGCCACGTCCTGGTCAACAGCCGGGCGCACTGGGTGGTCCACCAGCCGAAGGCCGCACCGGCGGCGAACGGGAACAGGAGCATTACAGGGTTGCCGGGCAACCAGGTGTTGATCCCGGACTGGTAGGCCACCAGTTCCCCGGCGGTCATCCCGGCGCCCAGCCACAACCCGGCGCGTACACCGGAAGGCTCGCGCCGCCCGGTGAGCACAGCGTGCGCGGCCGCCCGCCACAGGGCAACGCCGGCCACCCCGGCGACCAGCGCGGCTGTCACCGCCCAGGAAGCCTCCTCCAGCAGCGGGATACTGCTCCGCCCGGAGTACAACCACACCTGGGCGTTGATCACCGGGGCGGCCACCCCGGTGAGGAACATCGGCAGCGCCCGTACGCCGAACAGCTCCGCGGGGTCGGCCAGCGCCTCCCGGCGCAGGTCCCACCGCGGATGGGTGCGCAACAGCTCCGCGAAGGACGCCCATAGCCGCCACACGCCGCGTGGCACAGCAGCCCCGCCAGGGCTGGCCGCGTGGGCTGCCCAGTGGTCCGGGGCCGCGCCCCAGCGCACCGCAGTCAGGTCGGCGTGAACCTCCCGGGTGCGCAACACGTCCGCCCGCGCGAGGTGGACCAGCAGCACCAGCACGGCCGGATGGCCGAGCAGCCGGGCTATGAGCAGCCCGGTGCTGTCGATACTCGCCATCGTCTCGGGCGCCAGCGGCGCACGTACCTCCAGAGCGAACAGCGCCATCCACACCGCCAGACTGAGCATCAGCGCCACATACGGCAACAGCACCATGCCGAGGAATGCCCGCCACAGCGCCACGGTGACGTAGGTGAGGGTGACATCGCCATTGCGGATATGCGCGAACTCGTGCAGCAGCACCGCGCGAAAGCCCTCCGGATCGGTACGCGCGCGTACCAGCAGACCGCCGTGCAGACACACCACTGGCCGCCTGTTGCTGCCGAACACCACCGCGCCAGCCGAGACAGCCGTCGGATCGACGACCACTCGCGGCGCCTGCCTCAGTCCCGCCGCCGTAGCCAGTTCCGCCACCGCGCCCCGTACCGCGCCGTCGCCGTCCACCGCCTCCAGCGGGACGACCCGTCCACGCCGCGCCTTCCACGCCGGTATCGTCCACATCAGTACGGCGGCGACCACCACCATCAATAGCGGCCAAACCTCGGATACCCACCAGGGCGAGGTGTCCTTCGGGCCATAGCGGGCCAGGCACTCCCGGTACGCGCTAGTGTCCGCCTGCGGGACCGCCCCGCCGATGCGGGACGGGTCTCCCCCTGCGGCGAGTTCGCAACCATTCGTGCTGCCCGTGCGCGAGGTCGAAGCCGCACCGAACCCGGAACCCAGGGTCAGCATGGTCATAAGGGCGCTGCTCACCACGATCAGCACCACCAGCAGAATGAAGCGTAGCGTGGTGCCCGAGGGCATCGAGCGCTCGTCCACGCGCGGCAGTGTGAGGTGTCCCGTGGCCGTCACCATCACGGCCTCTCCGGTGCGCTGCCCTCGCTGCTGCCTCGTGTGTCCGGTGGCGGATCACCACCCGCGCTGTCGCTCGTACCACCGTCCGCAACTCCGCCCAACTCGCCTGGCGCTGCGGGCCGTACCACCTCCGTGGTGCCCAGCACAAGCCTGACCACCACCGCTTCGGCGACCGTCTCGGCACGCTCCCGCTCCAGGCCGCGCTGTGCCGCCACCTCCAGCACCCGCTGCCGCACCTCGGCCAGCTGCTCGGTGGTCAGCGGAGGCACTCTCGCCGGTTCTGCGTTTCTGCGGAGTACCCTGCGCAGCAGGCCC
This sequence comes from Streptomyces enissocaesilis, assembly GCF_039533765.1. Classification (NCBI taxonomy): domain Bacteria; kingdom Bacillati; phylum Actinomycetota; class Actinomycetes; order Kitasatosporales; family Streptomycetaceae; genus Streptomyces; species Streptomyces enissocaesilis. The sequence goes on from NZ_BAAAUD010000007.1 coordinate 51,167, forward strand.
CTCGTCCCACGGAGCGCACTGTCCGCCGCCCGCTCGCCAAGCAGCCGTACGGTCTGGTCCAGCGCCAGCCACACAACCCCCGTAACCAACGCGGCAACCTCACCTGCCCCAAAGCCCAACGGCTCACGCCGCCGCCCGCCCCGGTGCCCTAACCTTCGTACGACCGTGGCGTCACTGAACCGAGCCAGCCCCTCCATCACGGGCACTTCTTCCTGCGCGACCCGGGCCACCACATCGTGTACCACTTCCCGCACGGTTCCTGCGTTCGTATGCTCCTCGTACGAGGCTGCCTCAGTCTCCATACTTGTCCCCCTGCGCCTTCTCGAAGTCCAGCCTGTCCACGCTAGCCCGGACGAGCCCGTCAGCATCAGCATTCGCCTCGCTCACTCCCGCGGGTCCACGCCGCCTACTCCTCGTCATCGTCGAGTTCTGGTGCCTCAGGGTCGCGCAGCGGGGGACTGAGCGTTTTCCAACCGGATGGTGGCGGCCGCGAGTTGGACGCTCCTGCGCAATGACGAAACTCCTGGTAGACGGGTTCTCGACCAAGATCACCCATGTCCGCCAGGAGCTTCGCGTGCTTGTCTACCCGTCCTCGATCGATCTGTCGAGCCGAACCCTGCGGTTCCTGGCCGGACAACTGTCAGCCCGACAGGCAGAGATCGGGTCACGCTGGCGGCGCCTGCCGGCCGGGCGCCAGGCCCTCCTCGTTCTGGCTCACCTGCGATGCGGTGACACTTACGCCCAGCTTGCCGCCGGGTTCAACATCGGGATCGCGACCGTCTACCGCTACATACGCGAAGCCGTCGACGTCCTGGCCGCCCTCGCCCCGTCCCTGTCCGAAGCGATGACAACGATCCGGAAGAAGGCGTTCGTCATCCTCGACGGCACCCTCCTGCCGATCGACCGCATCGCCGCCGACACCCCGTACTACTCCGGAAAGCACAAACGGCACGGCATGAACGTCCAGGTCCTCACCGATCCGGCCGGAAGGCTGCTCTGGGCCTCACCGGCCCTGCCGGGCTCGACCCACGACCTGACCGCAGCGCGCCAGCACGGGATCATCGACGCACTCGCCGCAGCGGACCTCAAATGCTGGGCGGACAAGGCGTATCAAGGAGCCTGCCGACCGGTACGGGTGCCCTTTCGAGGCCGCCGCCTCAAGCGATGGAAGCGCCGACACAACACCACCCACGCCAAGATCCGCTGCCTCGGCGAACAGGCCATGGCCACTTTGAAGGGCTGGCGGCTCCTGCGGAAGCTCCGCTGCAGCACGAACCGCATCACCGACATCGTGAAGGCCGTCCTCGTCCTCCATCACACATCAACGTGAGGTTGGAAAAGGCTCACTCTCCGGCGGGCGTACCGGCGGCAGCTGCTGCGCCTCCACCCGGATCGCCGGCCGGCTGACGAACAGGCGGTGGCCCACGAGGAGATGGCCTGCCTCGACCTGGCCTTTGAGACGTTGAGCGACGAAGCCAAGCGGCGGGCGTATGACCTGGACGAACGAACGCGGCGGCAAACAGCTGGTGGCTCCACGGCGGACCCACCCCCGGAACCATCGCCCGAGCCAGAACCACCCCCGGAGCCGCCACCAGAGCCGAATAGACCGGAGCCCTCATCCGCGCCGCCAGCCACGGAGCCGTCACCCAGCGCTGGCTGGAGGGTTGGCCTCGGAGCTGTCCTGCTGGCCGTTGTTCTGGCACTCGGCAGTGTTCACTTGCTGGGGTTGTCGTTGCCGGGTAGCGACCAGGCGAATCACCCCTATCACCCCTACTGCTCTGAGAGCAGCCATGACGGGCGGGCGACCTCCTCCTTCCGGGCCAAACCGGGCTCAAGCACGAAGGCCAGTGAGGTCATCTGGTCGGTGGCCGGCCCCGGCCAGCCTGACAACCACGTGGCCTGGTGGACGCCGGAGTTTCCGTACTGGGAGCGAGCCAACGTCGAACCTAGTCTCGTTCGAGATGGCTGGACCTATGGACGGTACGAGTACGTCGAGGTCTTGGTCGACAAGCAGGCGGACTGGGAACCGCTGGAGGGGCTGCACGAGCACCGCCGCCAACCGCAGCTCGACGCCGTGGCCGAGCGCCGACAGCGGTGGGCCTTCCTCGCGGATTGGATCAAATACGTCGACGCCCCGAACTGCGACTGAAACGGCCGCGGCCCTGTGAGGGCGGGTCAGCTGCCGGGTCGACGGCTGGAGCTGGGCTGGGAGAAGGCGGTGTTGTCGGCTCCGCCGGTGGCGGCGGAGGCGGATTAGTCGGCGCAGGCACCACCAGATCACGGTCTGACTGGCGAATGGACTCAGCTGTCGCATCTTCCGCGTCCTTCGCCGCCGTCACCTTGGTGAACCCGACGACCGCCTCGCTGCCGAAGTAGGAGATGACTACCGCCATCACGATGGTGCGGAAATCGTCCATCAGACCTCGGGCATAACTTCGATCAACGACTTCCTCGAAGCGTGGGAACGTGAGGACGAAGGTCAACATCACCAGGAAGGTCAGGAGGAAGCTAGAAGCGATGGCGATTCTGGCCCGGCGAGAGGCCACATAAAACCCGCCATACGACACCAGAGCGATCACGACCAGCACGATGCCGACCACCGGCTGCCACGGCACGGCTCCCGACTCAAGCCAACCAATGGCATGGGATACCCAGAGCGTCACGTAGCCCAACACGCCGACGGAAACGCAGACGATGATCGTCCACCAGATGGGCGCGCTGTTGGCACGGGCTCTCATCTTGGTCATGGGGCTGATCTTGGTTGTGGGGCTACTCATGGCGGCCGACTCCCTTCACGGGGTGGCGGCCAGGTAAACGGATAGCCTTCCAAGTGCTCGGTATGCACGGGCCCGACCTGGCCGCGTCCACCCTTCAATCGTACGGCGCATGATCCTTACGCGCACGGCGGCGCGGGATGTTTGGTCCAAGGGCCCCCAACGGGTCGGAAGTCTTGGTTCCCGCAGCACTTGGGCCCGGCTGCACATCAGCGTTTGGTGTGGTCCAAGATCGCGGCAGCGAGCGGCGTGTGCACCTCACGTGGGAGTGCGTGCCCCATGCCGGGGATTTCGATGATGCGTGCGCCTTGAATCGCCTGGGCGAGGTGGTGGGGATGGGGTGGCGGGAAGACTGGTTCGGCGGGAGCAGAGATGACGAGGGTGGGCACTGTGGTCTGGGCGAGTTGCTCGGTGCGATTCAGGTTGGACGCGTCGGCGCGGGCATGCGCGGTGCTGGTGGCGTAGTGCCCGGTGTGTTCGATGACCTTCAGCTCCAGGGCGCGGGCGTATTCGGCGTCGAAGGGAAGCTGATGTCCGCCCAGGATCCGCCAGTGCTCGACCCGCCGTTCCAGCTCCGCTTCCAGACCGAGGTCCTCCACGGGACGGGACCACATCTCCAGCAGGCGGGGTGCGATACCGGGGAGTTCCTCGGGCGGGATCGGGGTTCCGTCCGGCTGGACGTATGGGACGGCGCTCAGCGCGCTTGTGCCGATCAGCGTCGCGCTGAGCAACCGGTTGGGGTGGTCCGCGATGAGGAGTTGGGTGAGCATCCCTCCCAGTGACATGCCCACTATGTGGGCGCGTTCGATGTCGAGGCCGTCCAGCACCGTGAGGGCGTCTTCCGCGAGTTGGCTGAGGGGATAGGGCCGCTGGTCGAACGTCCAAGTGGAGCGACCGGTGTCGCGGTGGTCGTAGCGGATCACACGATGGCGGGAGGTGAGCATGTCCACCAGCTCGTCCGGCCAGCCCAGGCCGGGTGCTTGTGCTCCCATGATCAATAGCAGCGGAGACGCGTCCGTGGCACCCCGACCTTCCGTCCAGAGGCGTACGCCGGGCGCTGCGTCGATGAAGCGTTCCATGGTGTTCCTCCAAGGTGAACCTGAGGCTAGACGAGACGTATCGTATCGCTTCGAGGGGCCAGTTACGGGTCAGGGCGGCAAATACGGCCTCCCACCCCGATGTCGGCGGGTGGGAGGCCGCCGACGTTCTATCACGGAGTGCAGTTCCAGAACTGAACGTGACAAGCGGGCGCAGCGCGCCGACGTAGCCCGCGTCAGCCCAGTCGTTCAGGCCGGCCGTGCCCCGCGAGGGCTCTGATCATCGGCCCACGGGGTTTCTCGGCGTCAGGAGAGGTGCTGTAGAGGGAGGACGAGCGGGCCGGAGGCGCGGGCGGCAGTTGACCGTCCGCTGGGACGCCGCGCTGAACTTCACGACGCCTTCTCGTCTTCCTCGCCCGTGGGGTCGCGTCAGCCAGCGTGGATGAGGGTGTGGAGGAAGTGTTGGGTGGTGGGGTCGGTGGAGTGGATGCGGGTGGTGTGGGTGCCGCGGGTGAGGAGGACGCGGTAGGTGTTGAGGGCGTAGGGGAGGTACTTGTCGGCGTACTCCTTAAAGGACTCTGTCGCTGATCTTGTGATGGGGCGGTGTTCAGGTTCTGAGGAGGATCCGGGTTCGGAGGAGGTCGAGTTTGGCTCGGCCGTATCCGGCTCGCTTGATCAGCTTGACGCGGGTGACCTGGCCTTCGACTTGTCCTGAGCTCCAGGTTGAGGAGAGGCCGGCAACGACGGCGTCCTGGTCGTGGAGGAGGCCGCGGGCGAACTGCTGCAACGAGGGCAGGTCGCTGTCGTGGACTTGCTCGATCCAGTCGAGGACATCCCCTCCTCGCCGGTCGTGCATGAGGGTGGCGAAGTTGCGGACGTGCTGGACGGCCATGTCGAGTTCGGGGCAGGCGGCCCGGACCGCCTTGAGGCCGATGACTTCGTGTGGCCGTAGTCGGTCGGGGTGCGTCATCATCCAGCGAAGTGCCCGGCGCGGTTTGGGCAGCGCTGGAGGTGGAGGCGCGGTCTCGATACCTTGCTTGAGCTGGCGAATGTAACGGTTGACGACCGTGCGGTCCCCGCGAAATCCCAGGTCACGGACTTCACGAAACAGCTGGCTGGCGTTGCGGCAGCCCTCGGTGAAGCGTTCGTAGAGGTATGGCTTGTGGTCGTCCAGCAGGGTCCGTCGCTGGGTGACCTTGACCAACAGCGTAATCGACGTCCGAGGTGCGGGCGTATCGGCGGACGGCGTAGTAGTCCAGGTCGAGATCCCGGCTGATCCCACGTGATGAACGGCCTTGGGCTAGGAGTTCGTGGACGCGGCGGTGTCGTTCGCGGATCCGGCCGACGATCCGGCGCGGGCGCCCGTTGACGTCGAGTGTCCCGTCCGGTGGTGGCACCGAAGCCTCCTCGTCAGGCTGCCTGACGGCTTCGTGACCGGCGCGGATGCACGCGTAATGGCTGGTGAGGGTCCTCTCGACGGCCTTGGCGAGGTTGTTCCACAGGTGCCACACGTCCGCGATCTGCACCGCTTGAGGAGCGGCCGCCCTGGCTGCCTCGGCATAGGCGGAGGCCCGGTCACGGCAGACGATCTCCACCTCCGGACGACCTTTGAGCCACCGGGCGACCGTCTCGGCCTCCCGGCCGGGCAGGACGTCGATGGGGCGGCGGGCTTCAAGGTCGACCAGCAGCGTTGCGTAGTTGTGCCCCTTGAGAAGAGCGAACTCATCCACTCCCAGGACCCGCACCGCACCAGGTTCCTCGAGGTCGGAGGCTCGAAGAAGCCGTAGCAGCGTGTCCTTCGCTACCGGCATCCCCATCCGTCGGGCCAGGCTGTCGGCGTACTCCTTAAAGTGGCTCTGGCAAGATTTTCGTAGGCGGAGATCATCGCGGTGCCACGGTCGGCCGGTCCGTATAGCGTCGGCGAAGGTGGGCGATCAGGACGACGCGGTGGCGGAGAAGAGAGACGCCAGCACGTCCGGCCATGATCCGTTTCTGCAGCTTGACGTCGGTGATGCGGCCTTCGTTGACTCCGGAGTTGTAAGGGGTCGTGATTCCCTGAGCGACGGCATGTCGGTCTTCGTGCAGGGCTCCGGCGAGGCCGGTGAGAGGAGCGAGTCCGCTCTGTGCGAGGTCACTCAGCCAGCCCGGCAAGGGTGCCGCGTCCTGGTTGTCGACCATGGTGGCGAAGCGGCGGACCAGGTCGTGGGTGAGCTTGAGTTCGGGGCAGTGTTCGAGGAGCCGGGGCAGGCGCTCGTTGATGTGCGGGCCGCGGCGGTGCGGGTGGATGGTGATCCAGCGGGCCGCTTCGCGAGGTGAGGGTGGGCGCTCGCGTGGCTCGTCGATGGGCAGGCTGCGGCGGAGCGGTGCGACGGCCATCTTCACGCGCTGATAGTGACCGAGGTAGCCCTTGGTCTGCAGTTCTTCGTGCAGGATCTTCGCGCTGTGTTGTCCTTCGTCCCAGCGTTGTCGCAGGTAGTCGAGGTAGGGGTCCAGGGTGGAGGGCTTGCGGGGCGGCCGGCGCATTACTTCCTGCCAGGTGCGGGCACGGGCGTACTTGCCGACGGTGCGGCGGTCCAGGCCGAGCTCGCGGGCCACGGAGCTGTGGCTCCGGCCGGTGCGGGTCAGGGCTTGGACCGCCTCGAACAGACGCTGGGCATGGCGCCCGGCCCTGCTGCTCACTGCGGCGTTCTCGGTGCTCTCCTCGGCTAGCAGGTGATCATCCTCGCTGACCGGTGGCAGGGCTGCGGGCAGGCAGCCGCTGTGGGCAGAGGCGATGTCCTGAACTCGGCGGGACAGGCCCTGCCAGAGGTGAAAGCGGTCACTGACCTGCACGGCTTTTGGGGCGCCGGCTGTGATGCCCTGCCGGTAGGTGAGGGAGCCGTCGCGGCAGGCGACCTCGACGCCCGGGTGTTCACGGAGCCAGCGGCCGAGCTGTTCCGCGTCACGTCCTTCCCAGATGGTGAGTGGAAGCCGGGTGGTGGCGTCGACCAGGAGGGTGCCGTAGGTGCCGCTGCGAAGAGCGAAGTCGTCGACCCCCAGGACCCGGGGCGTGACCAGTGATGGCAGCGACACCCGCATCAGCTGGGACAAGACGGCGACCCGCGAGAGCCTGATATCCAAGATTCGAAGCATCCGGGATCCGCCGCGGCCGGCCAGCACCACGCCGATGTCCTCCACCAGGCGCTGCAGTCGTGGTGTCCGCCGCTGGTAGCGCACGGTCAGGCCCGGTACCTGCTCGGCGAAGGTCGTCTTCGGGCAGGTCATGTTCTCGCAGTACAGGCGGCGTACGGACAGGTCGATGCGCAGAGGGTGGCCTGCGAGCGTGACGTCGACGAGGCGCCGCGCGTAGCGGCTGTGGCACCACTCGCTGAGCTGGCCACATTCCGTGCAGCCCGCTGGTTCACCGGATCTCGTGCGGGCGCGGACCGCCACCACCGCATCGGAAACCTCAACCGAGACCACCTGTACATCGGACAACTGCGGTAACAAGCTTTCCAGTTCAACAGAGCACAGTCACAGGCTGCCCACCTGCGGACCGGCCGACCGTGGCACCGCGATGATCTCCGCCTACGAAAATCTTGCCAGAGCCACGTTCACGTGTACGCCGACAACAGCCTGGCGATACGTCAACGAGACCCTCGATGTCCTGGCCTCCTGGGCGCCCGGCCTGCACGAAGCTCTCACCGGCCTCGGCGAGGGCGACCACGTCATCGTCGACGGCACCCTCATCCCCACCGACCGGACCCGTGCAGACCAGCCGTACTACTCGCAGAAACACCGCCAGCACGGCATGAACGTGCAGGTCATCGCCCGGCCCGACGGGACACCGCTCTGGTTCTCCCGCGCGACACCCGGCCGCACTCACGACCTGACGTCAGCCCGCGCGCACGGCATCGTCCAGGCGTACCTGACCCGACAGATCCTCGTCCTCGCCGACCGCGCCTACCAAGGTGCCGACGCCACCTTCCGCACCCCGTACTACCACCACCGCGAACAGCCCGAGCACTACCAGCAGTTCAACCGCGACCACGCCCGACTCAGGGCTCCCGGCGAACGCGCCTTCGCGCAACTGAAGTCCTGGCGACTGCTCCGGCGAGCCAGATGCTCCACCCGCCGCATCAGCACCATTGTCCAAGCCGTCCACACGCTACTGACCTGCGACTATTCAGGATGAAAGAGGCTCAGCACGAAGAGTTGCAGGCCGCAGCATAGGAATCCCTCAAAGTCGCTGTCCGAGAAACGCAGGGCGCCTCACATGGAGGCGACATCCGATTACTGGCGGGGTGTGTACTACCTGCTGCAGCCGCACCTGAACCTGATGCTGGTCAACCCCGCTCACCTCAAGGGCATCCGGGGCCGCAAGACCGACCCGAACGACGCGGCGTTCTTGGCCCGGGCCGGCGCGTCCGGAATGGTCATGGGCTCCTTCGTGCCCGAACGCGCGGTCCGCGAGCTGCGTGACCTGACCCGCCGACGCACCGAGATCGTCAGGGCTGCGGGCTGGGAGGCCCAGCGGCTGGAGAAAGAACTCGCGGACACCGGCATGAAGCTCACCTCGGTGCTGACCGACGTGGTCGGCGTGTCGGGCCGGGCCATCCTCGAAGCGCTGATCGCGGGCGAGCGCGACCCTGAACGGCTCGCGGGTCTTGTCGTCGGCAAGGCCCGTGCCAAGATCCCTGCCTTGATCGAGGCCTTGGACGGGGACTTCACCGACCACCACGCCTTCATGATCCGTCACTACCTCGACGAAACCGACAGACTGCGGTCCATCACTGCCGCGTTCGACTCCCGCATCACCCTCCTGATGGCCGAGAGGGAAGAGGACCTGAACCTGCTGGACACCATTCCAGGGGTCGGACGCCTCGCGGCCGAGGTGATCCTCGCGGAGACCGGCGGAGACATGGCCCAGTTCACCACGGCCCAGCACCTCGCCTCATGGATCGGCGTCTGCCCGGGGCAAAACGAATCAGCCGGGGTGAACAAGTCCGGGCAGACCCGCCACGGCAACAGCAATCTCAAACGCCTGCTCGGAGTCGCCGCGATGGCCGCGATCCGCAACAAGAACTCCTACCTGTCGGTGTTCTTCCGCCGGCTCTCCGCCCGTCGTGGCGGAAAACGTGCCCTGGTCGCCGTCATGCACAAGATCGCAATCGCCATCTGGCATGTCCTGAACGACCACGTTCCCTATCGCGAGCTCGGCGCCGACTACTTCACCAAGCGCGACCCCGCCCGCGCCATGCGCCGCATGCTCAAGGAAGCCAACAGCCTCGGCCTGACCATCCGCTTCGACCCCATCACAGCGAACTGACCTGCACAGAAGCTCTGTATTTTCGTGTCAGAGCCACGTTCACGTGTACGCCGACACCAGGTGGCCGCCAGGAAAGGCCGCGGGGAAAGGGCGGCAGTGCCGATCCCCTTCGGTCTGAGCTCCCCGACGACCGGCCGCCTTGCTGCTTGCCGAGCAGCCTTCCGAGGGCAGGGGAATCGTCGGAGCTGCGGTGAGCCGTAGCGACCAAGCGGTCGGGATCTCCGACGTCTTCGTACCTGGGAGCGACCCCGACGCGGCCTGACCGGTCCTACCGGACACGATACACCGCCTGCTCCTCGTCCTGCCTGCGGTCGGCTGTGAGCACGGGCAAGATCCGGCAGCCGCCATGCGCCAAGGCTTGCAGCGCGCCGCGCCGTTGCGGATCCGGATGCAGGGAGCGAAGGAGCAGAAGGTCCGCGGAGACTTGCTGGGAACGGGCCTGAACCCCCCGAACGCCGAAAGGGGTGCCGATCACTCTGAAGGAATGTCGGGCGCCACTGCGTGCCTGGCCTTGGAGCTGAACCGGAGGCACCCTTCCGGGCGGGCGCGTCGGAGGGAGCCGCTCGCGCGAGGCCGCCGGACACGGGGCCCGGTCAGGAGGCGCCGCGCAGTCCGGCCTCCTCGGCCGCGGCGGCGGCGCCTCGGGTGAAGGGCTCGCCGTGGCCCAGCTCGTTAGCGTTCTTCGCGTGAGTGTCAACGACCTCATGACTCTACGTCACCACTGAATGTGAGACAGGGCCGAAAACCGCACAGTCCCCGGCGTGGTCCCGTCGTCTCGCATCGATTGCCGAACCTATTGACGCGCGCCGCCGACGAATTTACAGTCCGGTATTGATTGATTCTGGTGACTCGTGTTGGACGCTCTGGTCGATCGACTCGGTTCGGCCGAACGCACCCCCAACCCGGGAATCGCTGCCTCGGCTCCACCGACCGCCATATGGGAGCACTCCCATGAAGCGTCCTCTTCTGGCACCACTTGCTCGCCCCGATATTCGCGGCGGCCCTGGTACTTCTGACGGTGATCGCATCAGCCGCTGCCGACACCGGCACCTGCGGGGCCGAAGGCGGTGTCCTGAGCGGGGTGTTCACGGCGACAGCCGTCCCGGACTGCTCGGACAGCGGCTGTGTGGCCGGCTTCGACGACCCCGCGGACCAGATCGCGATCACCGTGGCGGGCGGTGCCGGCGGGCTGTTCGACGTCGCGGTCGTCTACCGCTCACCGTTCGGATGGAAACAGACTTGGCTGCTGTTGAACGGCGTCTTGGTCGGCGGCCTGGTGCTGCCCGGCGTCGAGACTTTCAGCAGCGTCCCGGTCGGGCGCATGCTGCTGCGGCTCGGCGACAACATGGTGACCCTGCAGAGCAACTGGGGCTGCTACGAGATCGACGCGCTGCAGCCGACTCCCGCCCCGGCGGCGCCGCCCGGTGGCTTCCTCACCGACGGCCGGTCCAACTTCCTGGACTTCCTGCGCCGGTTCCATGCCCATCCGCGGGTGGGCGCGCTCGGCGAGGTCGGCGACTTCAAGTACCGGCCACGCGCCGGCTCGATCTGTATGGTCGGCGACCGCTGCGTCGACGTGGTCGGTGGCAACCGGGTGAACGGCACCCGATCATCCTTTGGGATTGCATCGGGGGCGGTGCGCAGGTCTGGACCGTACGAAGTAACGGCACCCTGCGTGCTGGGCAAGTGCCTTGACATCAAGGTGACCGCGGCGACCGGCCGGGGCACCAAGGCCGGTACACCCGTGCAGATGTGGGGCTGCTGGGGTAGTCCGACGCAGCGCTGGGTCCCGCAGCCTGCGCGATCCGTGCTCCGGCCGTTGCCCGGACGTTCCGGTCGGCCACACCCGGCCCGGCACCCGCCTGCAGACCTGTAACCAGCTTCCCCCTCAGGTGTTCCGCCTTCCCTGAAGCCTGGAGTTCCCATGTCCGACCAGTCCCCGTCCCGGCGCACCCTGCTCCGCACGGTCGCGCTCGGCCTGCCGCTTGCCGCGGCCGGCATTCCGATGAGCAGCGCGCACGCGGCACCGCTGCCGGACATGACCCGTTCCCTGCACCTCGACAGCACGCCCGACGCTGTGGGCATGTGTTACTCGGTCTGGCTGAACCTGGCCGTCGGGGTAGGGCAACCGATCTATGACAACACCGACCTGCTGGCCGAGGCCGCCCGGACCGGCCAGCCGCCCCGGTGGGGCCCCGCGAACTGGTGGCACCACTGGGGCCGCCCGGCCGGCGGCTACTACCGCAGCGACGACCGGGCCGTGTTGGACCGACATTTCCAGCAGCTGTCCGACGCCCGCGTCGACTTCATCGTCGTGGACGCCACCAACTGCAGCGGCTACGGCGGGTACGACAACCTGTTCACCCATCCGGTCGACGTCCTGTTGGATCAGATGCGGGTCGCCCGGGGCGCCGGGCGGCGGACCCCGCACGTGGTGTTCTGGGTGGGCAGCTGGGCCAACTCCGGGGACGCCTCCGCAGTGGCCCGCTTCGTCTGGGACCGCTGGTACGCGAACCACGCCAACGACCATTTGTTCGCCTTCTACCAGGGCAAGCCGCTGCTGCTGGTGACCGAGGTGGTCCCAGGGCAGCTCGCCGACCGCTTCACGCTGCGCAAGATGTGGGGTCTGCAGACCGGCCTGCCACAACGCGAGTGGTCGTTCCTGCAACCGTCTCCTCAGCAGGTCGCCTACGACGGCGGGACCGCCGAGCAGATCACCGTCAGCGCCGCCCTGCAGCGCAGCTACATGACGGACGCCGGGAGCGCGATCTGGCGCCGCGGTGGGCTGACCTTGCAGGAACAGTGGCGGAGGGCGTTCCAGGTCCGTCCTCGCATCACCGTGCTGACCTGGTGGAACGAGTGGATCGCGCAGCGCTTCCTGGACGAGTCGGGCAACACCCGGTTCGTCGACAACTACCACTCGTCGGCCAGCCGCGATCTGGAACCGCAGGACCCCGGTCAGCCCGGCGGCAACGGCGACCGCTACTACCGATGGACCCGGCAGTACATCGCCGCCTACAAGGACGATGCCGGCTTCCCGGAAGGGCTCACCGACAGCGGAGGCGGTTGGACCGCCCTGCGAAACCGGCACTCCGGCAAGGTGCTGGACGTCTCCAACATCTCCCAGGACAGCGGGGCGCGGGTCTGGCAGTGGCACGAGACCGGCGGGACGAACCAGAAATGGCGTTTCGTCGACAACGGGGACGGCTGGTTCCGGCTGCAGGTGCAGCACAGCGGCAAGGTCCTCGCCGTCGCCGGGATGTCACGCGACAACGGCGCCTGGATCACCCAGTGGAACGACACCGGAACAGCCGACCACCTGTGGCGACGACTCGACCGCGGCGACGGCTGGTTCGTGCTGCAGAACCGGCACAGCGGCAAGGTCATCGCGGTCGACGGCATGTCGTTGCTGGACGGCGCCCAGACCACGCAGTGGGACGACAACGGCACCCCCGACCACCTGTGGCGCCTGGTATGAACCGCCCCACCCACCGAGAAAGGTCTTCCATGACCAGATTACAGCGATGCCTCCTGATAATTGCCATGCTGCTCACCGGCAGCCTGTTCGCCGTCTCCAACGCGCCGGGCAGCGCCGCGGCGGCTCCGGCGAACACGTTTCGCAACCCGCTGAGCCCGGCACCGGACCCCTACATCACTCATCACAACGGCCGCTACTACGCCGTTGAGACCGGCGGCGACAACACCCTCCGGATGCGTACCGCGGCCAGCCTCGGCGGATTGCTCGCCGCGCCCGCGGCCGTCATCTGGACCGAGACCAACGCCAACCGCAACCGCAACATCTGGGCGCCGGTCGTCGTCAGCCTCAACGACCGCTGGTACGTGTACTGGACCGGCGACGACGGTGACGTCTCCAAACACCGCATGCAGGTGCTCGAGTCCGACGGGTTGATCTCGCAGGGGGCGACCCCGGCCGGCCCCTACCATTACAAGGCCCAGCTGAACGACCCGAGCAGCGGCTACTTCGGCATCGACGGGGTGCCGTTCCTGCACAACGGGTCACTCTACTTCGTCTGGGCCTCCGGTTACTGCTGCGGTTTCGACCGGCTACGGCTCGCCCCGATGGCCAACCCGTGGACGTTGACCGGCACCAGTTACGAGATGCCCGTCGACATCTGTGACGCCGTCGCCGAGGCGCCGGCCACCCTGCACCGCAATGGGCGTACCTTCCTCACCTATTCGGTCTGCGACACCGGCAAGCCCACTTATCAGATGAAGATGCTGTCGATCGGTGACGGTGCCGATCCGATGAACGGCGGCCACTGGCGCAACCACGGCACGGTCTTCGCCAGCAACCCGGCCGCCGGGGCCTACAGTGTCGGCAGCAACGGCTTCTTCACCTCGCCGGACGGCACCCAGGACTGGATCGTCTACCAGGCGAAGAACACCGATGCCGCCGGCGACAACACCTACGCCGGGCGCGACACCCGCGCGCAGCGGTTCACCTGGAACGCCGATGGCACACCCAATTTCGGTACGCCGGTGGCCAAGGGCGCCGACCTTGCGCTGCCGTCCGGCGATCCCGGCCCCGCGCCGAGGGTCGTCAACGACACCGACACCGAGGGCAGCGGCACCGTGACCGGCCCGATCCGCGGCCCTGGCAACACCGGCAAATGCGTCGATGTCAGTGGTGCGGACACCGGAAGCCTCGGCGCGAAGGTGCAGCTTTGGGACTGCCAGAACGCGCAGGATCAGCAATGGACCGTCCAGGGCGACGGCACACTCCGATCGATGGGCCGGTGCATGGACGTCGAGGGCTACGGCACCGCCAACTTCTCGAAGGTCCATCTGTGGGACTGCCACGGCGGGACCAACCAGATCTGGCAGCCGCAGCCGAACGGGGCACTGCGCAACCCGGCCTCCGGACGCTGCCTCGACCTCAATGCCGGCAACACCACCAACGGGGTGCAACTGCAGCTCTACGACTGCAACAACCAGTGGCCCCAACAGTGGCAGCTGCCGGCCGCCGGCAGCTCGACGGTGTCGTACTCCGCCGGCTGGAGCATCGGAACAACCTGTGGCACCCAGTGCTACCAGGGCGACGACCACTACACCAACCAGAGCGGCGCCACCGCGACGATCACCTTCACCGGAGCTCAAATTGCCCTGCTCGGTGTACGTGACGTCGGCAACGGCATCGCCGCGCTGTCAATCGACGGCGGACCGGAGACCACCGTCGACTACTACGGCCCGGTCCGGGACGGAGAAAGAGTCCTCTGGGTCAGCCCGCGGCTGAGCCCCGGCCCGCACACCCTGCGGATCCGCAACACCGGCACCAAACAGTCGGCGTCACAGGCCACATACATCGGCTTCGACCGAGCCGAGATCTACCCGTAGCCGCAATGCCGGGCGCGCCCGCCGGGGACGGCCCCCGAAACCGATCACAAAAGGAGCACACATGCTCGACATGCCAGATACCACCACTTCACTGCTGCGCCGGTCGGCCGGCGTGGCGGCGCTGGCCCTGCTGGTGTCGGTGGGCCTGCAATCCACCCCGGCACCGGCACACGCCGACGCCGCAGGGCCGATCCGAGGACCGGGAGCGACCGGCAAATGCATCGACGTCAGCGGTGACGACGTCGGGAACAACGGCGCGTCTGTACAGCTCTGGGACTGTCTCGACGTCCGCGACCAGATCTGGACGGTGGTGGCCACCGACAACACCGTCCGCACCCTCGGCAAGTGCATGGACGTCGAGGGCTACGGCACCGCCAACTTCTCGAAGGTCCATCTGTGGGACTGCCACGGCGGGACCAACCAGATCTGGCAGCCGCAGCCGAACGGGGCACTGCGCAACCCGGCCTCCGGACGCTGCCTCGACCTCAATGCCGGCAACACCACCAACGGGGTGCAACTGCAGCTCTACGACTGCAACAACCAGTGGCCCCAGCAGTGGCAGATCCCCGGCGGTTCGAGCGGCGAACCGTTCGGCAACACCACGATCCATCCGCAGAAGCTGGGAATCTACGCCATCCCCGACCTGTACTACGGTGACTCGAACCGCACGCTGGCGTCGCTGCGCCGGCTGCACGGCATCCTGCCCGACGCGTGGCTGCGCTGGGACAACGAGACCGGGCACTGGCGCAACACCCCGGCGGCGGTTCAGGGCTTCATCGCGCAGGCCGACCAGGCCGGCATTCCGATGATCATCGCGGCGTGCTGCGTCGACGGCTACGACAACTGGTGGGCGGGTGGAGGGCGTCAGCCCACCGTCTCGATCACTCAGATCGCCGATGGCCCGTACCTGGCCTTCGCCGACCGGATGCGCCGCACCTATCCGAACGTGCGTTACATCGAGACCATCAACGAACCGGACACGCACTGGTTCGTCGCCGACCCGGACAACGTCGGCGCCTGGAATCACTACATGAATCGGCTGTATGCGGCCGTCGGCAACAACACCGGCGCCCTGATGGGACCGGCCACCGCCTTCCGCAGCTCGCAGATCTGGAACAACACCGTCGCCCGGCCGGAGATCCGCCAGGTGTCGTACCACACCTACGGCGGCTGGCAGTCGCTCGGCGACATCCCCGGCAAGGCGGGCACCTGGGTGACCGAGTACGGCGACGACGGCGTTTCCGACGCCGTCGAGCGATCGCCTGGCCATGTGCTGACCGACCTGTGGCATGCCGAACGCAACGGCAAACTGTCCGGTAGTATCCGGCAGCTGTTCTACGTCGACCTGCAGCACATGGTCACCGCGGACACCCTGGAAGGCGACCATTACGGCTTCTCCGGTCACCTGCGAACTCTGGCCGCCTACCACGCTCTAGGCCGAATCTCGTCCCGGGCGTACCTCGACCCGGCCCACCCCGACTTCGCTGCAGCCGACAACGGCGACGGCCAGTTCGCGGCGCTGCTGTGGAACAACAGCCCCGGCATCTCGAGTGGGCAGCGCCGGACGGTACCGAATACCAGCCTGCCCGCCGGCGTGCCGCTCAACGTCCTGACGGTCTTCGACCGCCCGTCGCACGCCGCTGAATGCGTCCCCTTGAGCGGACAGAACCGGATCGCTGCGGCGGTGCAGGGCTCCACTGTCACCCTCGACGTCCGCGCGCTCGACCCGAGGGCCGCGGTGCTGGTCAGCACCGCCCCATGCACTGACCTGGCGAGCTGATCATCCACTGTGATGCGTATGAAATCCCAAGTCAAAGTTGAGCCTGCCAACGGGTCTGTCCAGCAGTAAACGGCTCTGTCTCACATCCGGTGGTAACGGAATGTGATGGAAAGATTGCCTGGTCGAGTCGCGTGAACGCCCAGGCCATACTTCTTGGCCCTACCTGCAGCGGACTCAGAGCCGGGATATCGAGCTGCGGCTGACCTGCACCAATCGCTATATGTAACGAGAGTAGCAGCGAGTACGAGCTGGGTGCCGGCCCCCAGTGGACAGAGTCCGACCGGCTCTCGTACCAGAAGTGGCAGCAGAAGCTCGGCCACACCGGCACGGCGGCCGACGGCTGGCCGGGGAAGACGACCTGGGATCAGCTGAAGGTGCCGCGTAGCTGATCTCTGCCGACTTCCGCCTCATGGGCAGACCGAGCAGATGAGCGTGCCCATGAGGCGGATTGCCCCAGAACACCGAACTGACCTTTTCAGGAGGTGCAGTTCACCGATTGGGCTCCCGCCCTCAAGGAACTCCGAGGTGGTGGCAGTCGTCGTGTACATCATGGATGAAAGATCAGTGACACTCACGGCGGGATGCTTTACCGGCCTGGCTGGAGCGGTTGCCGGTGCTGGCTCGTGGGCCTTGTCCGACAGCGCCCGCAAGTACTGCGGCTCGTACGTGGAAGGACAGCTCGGCACCGGGGGAAGCGGGATCTTCGAGCTGCTTGTAGCCATGATGGGCGGGATGCTGGTGTCGGTGGCCGCCTTCGGAGCCGGAATGCTCTTAACCTGGGGTGTCCGCAGTCGCTGGGGCCGAGTGATCTTCTCGGCCGCGGCGACTGCTTTGCTCCTGGGAGCCCTCGCGTGGGGTCACTTCGCCTGGCAGGGAACCCCCGCCGGAGCAGTCAGTGACAGTGGGCGCTGTTCGCAGGAGAACATTCCGGAATGGTGGCCCGCTTGGTTGCCGGCCTAGCTTGACTCTGTCGGGGATCTTGGAGTTTCCCGGTGCGACAGCATGATCAACGGGCATGCTCGGGTAGTTCCGACGACCGATGCAGCTGTCGAGGTGCCCGTTGTCCCTCCATCCGCGTTCCGGTGAGCAAGTCCCACCTCTGCCTGCGCAGGTCGCGCGGGCGAGCAACCCGGGCGGTACGACGGCGATATGGGTGCGTGATCGGCTGGATGGGCTGTGGTGTGACGAGGACTTCACCGACTGGTACCCGCGTGACGAGCGGCCGAGTCTCTCCCCTGCTCAACTGGCTACCGTCTGTCTGCTGTAGTTCGTACTCGGCCTGTCGGACCGGCAGGCCGCCGAGGCGGTTCGCTGTCGTATCGATTTCAAGTACGCCATGGCCACGGAGCTGGACGATCCCGGTTTGAAGCTTCAGGCCTTGCATGCCGACGCTGCGACGCTGGAGGGGTGTCGATAACAGGGGCTTTTGAAAGCTACCCAACTATCGCAACTATGATAGTTGGGTTAGAGTGAGGGGATGGAGCCGAAGACGTACACGACGATCGACCTCCGCAGGCAGATGGGCGAGATCCTCGACCGGACCCGGATCGCAGGCGAGCCGGCCGCGATCACACGCAAGGGCAAAACCCTGGCCTACCTCGTGCCTGCCGAATGGTTCGAGCAGTACATGGCACAGCGCCCGACAGCCTCTGACGCCAACCGGGACGCGGCTTGACCAGGCCGGATAACAGGCAGACCAGGAGCCTCTCGTCATGACAGCGCAGCCGATCCACTTCGACGGCCCCGGCGGTGACCGGCCCCGCCCGGTGCCGCCCATGCCCGAACGCACCCCGCAGGCCCTGCGCCTGGCCATCCAAGAACACGCCCCGCATCTGCTGCCCGACTTCGAGGCGCACTGGCGCCGAGCCATTGCTGACGCCTTCAACCTCACCCCGGTACCGGCCTTCATACGCCTGTGGTGGACCCAGTACGCCATCGCCCGCGATCCCAACCTCGAAGGACACCTGCGCGACCTCGAAGCCCGAGCCGCGAAGTCCGAGGACGCCCAGGAGTCCGCCGCCCTCCTGGCCGAGTACAGCCGGCTGCGCCGCCAGGCGGCCGCCGTGGAGCCCGGCCGGTGAGCGATGAGCTCCCACACCCGCCCTGGAAGATGGACTGGACGGCAGAGGCGCTCCATGACTTCGAAAGCATGCCCGAGGACGGGAAGCGGCTGTTCCTAGCGGCCCGGGCCGAGCTGATCACAGCATCGGATCCGTACTACCGAGGCATCGACGCCGACGTGTCCCTGCCGCACTGGCTCACCGTCCGCCCGCTGGCCTCGACCAGTCCGGGCGGCCCGCACATTGCCGACCTCGCCGGCGGCCGGGGCTGGCTCATCTTCACCTTCATCCGCCGTCACGCCGATCCCCAGATCACCGTCACCGACGCGTTCTGGGCCTGACCGGGAACGCATGGCCGACCACGCCGCGCGTGGTGTCCGCAGAAGGACTCCGACTGCGAATGGAATTGGCAGTAGCACCGGCGGAAATGCAGCAGCGCTGCAGCCGACCGGCGAGCCCGCCCCCTCACCCACACCTGCCGAAACCCCTGCCACGGCGCCCATCGCGGTTAACCGGTCCGGGGCCGGCCGCCTCCCGGTTCGCGTGGCCGCCGGAGCGGCTGCTGCCGGTTGATGGGGGCGGGATCGTTTTTGCGGTGAATTGCGTCGCCTGAACGGGTGGTTTGGCTTTCGGTACCATGTCCGGGGCGGGGTAGGGCGCGCTACACCCAGCGGTGTGATCAAGAATCTGATGCTGCGTGGTCTGCCCGCGCTCGCTTTCGCCGCCCTGCCCCTGCTCACCGCGGCCCCCGCCTCGCCCGCCTCCCATGCCGGCCACCGTCCGGGCGTCACGTCTGCCCCAGTATCTGCGGCAGCGGGTGTTTCTGGGGTGCCTGGTGTGCGGGCGCCGTTGCCGTTGTTCGAGGCGATCGGACCGGATCCCGGTCGCCGATGAGCGCCGGGAGGGGTACGCGCGGAACTTGTACAGGCACTGGAACCGCGGCCTGAACACCACCGACGGCTGTGACACCCGCCGGGAGGTGATCCTGGCGGAGGCGTTGCAGGCCCCGCAGGTGGCGGCGGGGTGCAAGCTGTCGGGCGGGGTATGGCTGAGCCCCTACGACGACGTGACGATGACCGACGCCGCGGGCATCGACGTCGACCACTTCGTTCCGCTGGCCGAGGTCCACGATTCCGGCGGCTTCGCGTGGGATGCATCCCGTCGTGAGGCGTACGCGAACGACCAGGCCTCCCCGGACACGCTGATCGCGGTGACGGCGAAGTCCAACCGGTCAAAGGCCGACAAGGACCCCGCGCAGTGGCTCCCGCCGGCCGCGGGCTATCACTGCGAATACGCCGCGACGTGGGTCGCCACCAAGTTGCGCTGGGAGCTGGCGGCCGATGAGACGGAGCGACAAGCGCTCCTTGGTCTGGCGGAGGACTGCCCGGACACCACCGTCGTCTACGAGCCGGCCACGTAGCGACAACACGCCTCTGAGTGCGCTGAGCAGTCCTGCCCCGCCCCGCTGCCCCGCCCCACTGCCCCGCGGCGGGGCAGCCCGGTTTCCCGCTCACGGTGAACCCGAGTGACTGCCCCTGTCAGCTGCCGCAGGCTACTGGCCGCGCTGATGTGGGGCGGCATTGCGGCGTCACCGGTACTCTCGTTGGGCCTGGGCGCGGGCGCATTCACCGGTGCAGTACTTGATGCCGCTGGTGCGGTTCTGTCCGTACTCGGCGCGGCCGCGCTGGCGGTGCCGGGTGGCAGTCGTGGTTCCGAGGACGCGGCGTCCGGTCGGCCGTGCGGGTGACGGCGTGCGCGGCGCGTTCGGCGGCGAGGAGAGCGCGCGGCGCGGCGCGGCGCCGCGTGCGTCGGGGGTGTCGGTCGGTCCGGTGCCCAGCGGGCGGCGATCGGTCATCATCCGATTCTCGCCGGGCTCACCGGGCTCATCATCACCTCCGTGATCCGGTGAACTGCCGGGCCCCACGGCGCGCGCGTGCCGCGCGCGTACGAAGCGGTGAACTTCCGACGCCGCTTCGAAGCGGGCCGTCGGGGCGGTCGTCCTGGCGGCGGCGCAGCCCGGTTTCCAGCCGCTCGTCGGCGGCGGGTCAGCGGGTGTGCTTGGAAACGATCACGTCGAGGCACCTGCCGGCCAGGTCCACGGTGTGGTCGAAGTCCGTGAGGCTCACTGCGTGCCGCTCGGCTGCGGTGAGCAGGTCCGTGAGCAGCACGACCGCGGCCTCGCGCTGCGGAGCGGGGCCGGGCCTCCGTATCGCAGCCGTCGGCACGGCATCCGCCGCGAGTTGACAACTATAGGAGCGTCTGTCACCGACGCCCTGCTGTGCCACTTCGGGGTCGAAGGCGAGGGCCAAGAGGAGAAGCCCGGCCTGCCGGCGGTCGTTGCGGCGCCGTCCCGCACCGGCTGGCCACGCCGCCAAGGGCTCGGCCATGGTCACTGGGGCAGCTGCTATACCAAGTGGGCCACCAGCCCTGGCTGATAGGCAGGGATGCTGGCTGTGTCGAGTTGAGGGCCAACGTGAGGTGAGCGCGTCCTCGGCGGTCTTCTAGGCATTCAACAGTCCAGGTCTCTGCGGCTTGTACATCACTGAGCTTCTTCAGCGTTGCAGCTCCAGTGTGAGGACGGCCTTGGCGATTGACGTCATGCGGTTGGGACTGCATCGGGACCTGCGGAAGATCTGCCAGGACTTCAGGCGGGCGACGCCGCGTTCGACGGGTGCCCGTGTGGCGGCCAGGGCACGGTTGCGGGTCTTCTCAGTGGGGGTCAGTTCCTGCAGGGGCCTGCGTTTGATGCCCGTGGTCAGCCACGGACCGGCGCCCTGGTAGGCGAGATCGGCCACGCCGTGGCGCCGGTGCTTGTGGGAGTAGTCGGCCCGGCCGTCGCCGACCCGGTCGCACTCGGCGAGGGTTCCGTCGAGCAGGGCGAAGTCGGGATCATGCTCGCGCAGCGTCCTCAGCAGACCTGGCGCACGCGCGGCGAGCAGGTCGACGACCGCGCTGATGTAGGCATGGGCGGTGGACTCGCTGATCCCGAACCCGGCGGCGATCTTCGCGAGAGTGGTGTGTTCGCGTAGGTACACCAGTGCCACCATCGCGCGCTGGGACGGACGGAGCTTGCAGCGCCGGTCGCCCTCACGGGTGACGATCAGCATGGTGACCCACTCCACGAGTGCGTGCGGCAGGTCGATTGCGGCAGGATGGACGACCAACGAGGCCCTCGAGCAACGTAATTGAGACGTCAGACATCTCGATCAACAGCCCGGGGGCCTCGCTCGTTTCGCTTCACGGACCGTCACCCGATTGGTGGCCACATCGAAGAAGCTCACTGAGTGGTGGGTTACTGCCTGTGTTCAGTAGTACTGGGATGGGTGGTTGTGTCTGTGGTGGGGTGAGAGGTGTCGTGGTGGGGTGTCTGGGTGGTGCGTGCCGTTTGGGTTGTTCTGTTTTGGGTTGCTTTTCGGTAACGGCGGGGCGGATTGGGTATGCCGGGGGAGTGGCTTCGGTGTTGACGGCGCGTCACGTCTGGCATGGCGGGTGCCGGGTGGGTGTGGCGAGTTCCCGTAGTCAGCGGTCGGCGGATTGGTGTAGGCAACATCCGTTCTGTGCAGTGGGGTTATGGCGGACCAGTGCTTGATGGTGCCTGAAGGGGGGCCTGTACGGACTGGCTTATTCCAGCCGTGCGGTCACCGCTTCGGCCGTCATTTTTCACTCTGTGTAATTGCTTTGCGGGGCGTGGAAGGCCGGGCGGGGTGGGGTCTGGTGGGCGTTTTGGCTGTTCGGGGCCGTATTGATGCCACGATATGTGGTGCAGGTCACGTTGACGGTGGGTGTTGGTGAAAAGTTAACTCCCGGCATTCGTGTGCAAGTTGTGATGCTGGGGTGGGGAACATGCGACGTGGTGGGTCCGGGGGGAGAGCTGCGGGCGGGGGTCTGAGGCCGCGCAGGGTGGTGGGTGCGGTGATGGCGGCCGCTGTGGTGTGGTCGTTGGCGCCGGCGGTGTCGTTCGCCGCACCCGCGCGGTTTTCTCCGGCGCTGGGCCCGGTCTCGGAGCAGAGCGCCTCCGAGCGTGCGGTGCAGTCGGGGGAGGCGGTGGCGGTCACTGCGGCCACGACGGAGTACACCACGACGGTGGCCAATCCTGATGGGACGTTCACGCTCACACAGTCCACGCAGCCTCAGCGGGCCCGTACTGAGGACGGCACCTGGGCCGGTATCGACACCACGCTGGTCACCCGGGCTGATGGCACAGTGGGGCCGAAGAACGCGGTGGTCGATCTGTCGTTCTCCGGGGGCGGCAACGGGTCCCAAATGGTGCGGCTGGGCGTGGGGGAGAAGGTGCTGGGCCTGGGCTGGCCCGGGACGCTGCCCAAGCCGGCCCTGGCCGGGGCCACGGCCACGTACGCGAACGTGCCGGTCGATGATGTGGATCTGCAGCTGACCGCGACGGCCGAGGGCTACCGCGAGGTACTGGTGGTCAAGACCGCCCAGGCCGCGGCGAGCCCGGAACTGCAGCAGGTGCGCCTCAGCACAGTCGGTGAGGGGCTGAGCGTGGTGCCCGGCGAGGGCGGCGGCGTGCGGGCGGTGGACGCCGACGGCAACGCGGTCCTGCGGGGCCCGGCCGGACAGATGTGGGACTCCGCCGGCGACGACGACACACAGGGCGGCCCTGAGCCCCAGTTGCTGCGCGCTGCGCAGGAGCCCCAGCCCCAGTCCCAGCAGGAGAGTGGGCGGGATCCGGCCACACCGGGCCAGGGTGATGCGTCGGCGGAACTTCCCGTGGAGGTGAGGGACGGATCGATCTCTGTCGTTCCCGACCAGGATCTGCTGCGTGGCTAGGACACCGTCTATCCCGTCTTCATCGACCCCTCGGTGGGCCTGGGCGTGTCGGAGTGGACGAAGCTGTCCTCCGACGGGGACAAGTTCTGGAAGTTCGACGAGCCCAAGGGCGTCGGCCGCTGCGGTATCGCCGACGGCTACTACTGCAGCTCCACCGGCAGCTACACCGACCGCATGTACTTCGAGTTCGGTCCCTCCGCGCTGGCCGGCAAGCACGTTCTGGACGCGACGTTCCGTGCTTATGAGACCTGGTCGTTCAACTGCACGCCTTACTGGGTGGATCTGGAGCGTACCGACAACATCTCCGAGGGAACCCGCTGGCCGGGCCCGAAGATGCTGGACCAGATGGGTGACCGGTATGTGTCGGCCGGGCGCGGTGACTTGTGCTCCCCCGGGCAGCCCAATTCCTGGATCGAGTTCAACGACAACCCTGACGAGAGCGACGAGAACCTCGCCTCCACCGTCCGTTCCTTTGCCGCCGGCAAGATGTCGCGGCTGACGCTGATGCTCAAGGCCAAGGACGAGAGCGAGCCGCGTGCCTGGAAGCGTTTCGACTCCAACGCGGAACTCAAAGTCAACTACCTCCACACACCCGGCGTCCCCACTGACGTCGGGGTCACGCCCGGTACCGGAACCAAGACGCAGTGCCGCCCGTCTTCCGACCCGCTGACCGTTACGGTCCTCACGCCCACCGTCAAGGCGCGCGTCCAGACCAAGGTCGAGCATTACCAGGGAGAGGAAGAGGGGTCCCTGCAGGCGGAATTCGTGATGGAGCGCAGCAGCACCGACACGACCTCGGGATCCTGGTCGAGGGTGTGGAGCGACTACAAACCGGACAGTGGCTGGGACCCTGACGGCACTTTGGAGACAGCAGTCACCGACAACCGGGCAGACGGCGGCCTGTACCGGCTCAAGGCCCGCACCCAGTCGCACTGGAGCTACGGGGGGAAGTCGGGTGATCTGTTCTCGCCGTACTCGTCCTGGTGTTACCTGAGGATCGACTCCACCGCCCCCAAGACCCCCACCATCACAGCCGGCACCCCCTACACCAAGTGCACGGCCACCCTGTGTGAGCCCAAGGGCGGACCGAGCGTGCCGGGTACGTTCACCTTCGCGCCGAACGCGGCCGACAGTGACGTCAAGGCCTACCGGTGGCGCCTGCTGACCACGGACGCCGATGACACCAAGACGGTCAACGCCACCACCACGAACGCACCGGTAAAGGTCACTGGCGTCAAGCCGGGCCTGCCGGGCACCCAGACCCTGTCGGTAGAGGCCAGCGACCTGAAATTCGACAGGGAGGGAAGGGTCCGCTGGGGTCCCCCGGCGGAGTTCGCCTTCAAGGTGGCCCTGGCACCGGGACCGACAGGCAGGTGGCGCTTCAACGACGGAGGCCCCGGTGGGCTTGACGTTGCCCAGGACACTGGCGAGTCGGGCACCCGCCACGACGCGGTGTTCCGGAATGCGGACGGCACCGGCTGGTCGACGCTGGCCCGGCGGGGAGCCGGCGACTTCTCCCTGCGCCTCAACGACAATCTCACCGACCCCGCCCAGCAGGTCGGCTACGCCTCCACCGACGGCCCTGCGGTCAACACCCAGGACTCCTTCACCCTCTCGGCGTGGGTCTACCTGAGCGATGCCACGGCCAACCGCACGGTGCTCTCCGCGCCCGGCGAGTTCGGCTCCGCGTTCACCCTGTACTACTCCTCGGCCTACAAGAAGTGGGTGTTCAACCGCACGGCGAAGGACCAGGACCCCACCCAGGGCTCGGCCACCTACATCCGTTCCCTCGCCGATACGGAAAATCCTCCGCTGAAGGCATGGACCCACCTGACCGGGGTCTTCGACACCCAGGGTGATGCGGACAAGAGCAACGACACCATCCAGCTCTACGTCAACGGCCGGCCTCAGGGTGCTCCCACTGTGCTGGCCACCGCAGCGCCCACGTACACGCCGTGGACAGCCGACCGGAACCTGATGATCGGCCGGACGAAGGTAGCCGGCTCCTATGGCGATTACTTCATGGGCCGCATCGACGAAGTCGCCCTATGGCAGGAAGCCCACGAAGACAAGCAGATCCGCGAAGAGCACCGCCTGAACACGAACGGGGCGCCCGCCAACGAACTGGTGGCCCACTGGGACGCCACCATCTCCTCCGGCACCCAGGTCAGCGAGAGCCCCGAGGACCCCGACAACCCTGCCAGCACTTCCTTCCCCTACAACCGCGGTGGGCTGACCCTGTCGGCAACCGGCGCCACCCTGGGCGGTGACGACGCCACCGCGCTGAACCTCAACGGAACCTCCGGGTACGCCTCCAGGGCCAGCGGCCCGGTGCTCGATGAGACCGGCTCCTTCACCGTCTCCGCCCGGGCACGCCTGGACAAAACACTGCTCGCGGCCAAGCCGGTGGGCTACCGGGCGATGGTCGCAGCGCAGGCGGCCCCCGGAGGCAAGGAATCGTCCTGGTCGCTGTGGGTGGAGAAGGTCGCTGACGACGGCTTCCTGTGGAAGTTCGGCCGCACCGCCCTCAACAGCGCCGGCAGCATCACCGACACCGCTGTGGCCCCGGCCCAGGAGCCGGTCGGTGCCAGGGAATGGGACACCTGGGTGGATGTGACCGGAGTCTTCGACGCCACCCAGGACTTCACCCACACCGACGGCACCCAGCGGTTCGGCGTCTCGAAACTGTACGTCGGCCCCTTCGCCCAGATGGGCGAGGACAATCCCGGCCTCGCCCAGCCCCAGCAGGGCAGCGGAGCCCTCTCCGTCGGCCGCGGCTCGGCCCGGGGAACCACCGGCCACTACCTGCCCGGCGCACTGGCCAAGGTACGGATCTGGACCGGAGCGATGACCGCCGACCAGGTGAGCTCACAGATCGCCCTGCCGGCTGCATAAGCACTACCGGGGCGGGGAGCCCGCACTCCCGCCCCGGCAGTCTCCCTTTCAACTTCTTCCGTCATTTCACCCGCCTGCGTCCGCTCTCGCATGTCTGCGTGCGGGCGGAGCGGACAAGGAGATCCCACGTCATGAAGCCGTCCTGGCTCCCGTCCTCACCGCCTCCTCCCACTTCAGCGCCACCACGCCGAAGCCCTTGGCCGCGCCGTATCGCCGCAGCAGTCGGCTTCACTCTGGTGCCGGGACTGCTGAGCCCCACCGCTTTCGCCGCCGATATCGATCCGCTGGGCAGGCCGGACCTCAAGGCCCCTAAAGCAGCCAAGGTCACGCCGTTCACCGCCAAGGTGAACAAGAAGCAGGCCAGTATCGTCAAGGATTCCGCCGCCGCCGACCAAGCGGCGGTGCGGCGGGCACACAAAGACCAGCAAAAGACGGTCACCTGGCCCACCCGCGGCCAAAAGACACTGACCCTGCCAGCCTCGGGCAAGGCCAAAGCCGCCCCCGGCGCGCTGCCGGTGCAGCTGGCCGCGCCGCAGAAGACCGCCTCGGACAAGAAGACCGGCAAGCAGCCTGCGATCGCCCGGTCGGTCACCGTCGAGGTCCTGGACCAGAAGGCGACGAACAAGCTCGGCATCCGGGGCGTGGCGCTGGCCGTGACCGGACCCGCCAAGGGCGGCGCAGCAGAGCTCAACGTGGACTACTCAGCTTTCGCCACCGCCTACGGCGCCGACTGGGCCGGGCGCCTGCAGGTGCTGAAAATGCCCGCCTGCGCCCTTGAGAACCCTGCCAAGGTGAAGTGCCGCTCAACCACACCGCTGCCCTTCACCAACAACCGTGCCGATGAGTCGCTGACCACACCGCTCACTTTCAAAACCACCACTGGCCCCACCAGCAGCTCAAGCGCGCCAGCATCAGGGCAGACCATGATGCTGGCCCTGACGGCCGGCACGCAGTCCGGCGCCGGCGACTACAAGGCCACCCCGCTCGCCGCCTCCTCCACCTGGGCGGCCGGCGGCTCCTCGGGCACCTTCACCTGGTCCTACCCGCTGCGCACCCCACCGGCCGTCGCCGGCCCCGCCCCCGGTCTGTCGATCTCCTACGACTCCGGCAGCATCGACGGCCGGACCGCCTCCACCAACAACCAGGGCACACAGATCGGTGAGGGCTTCGACCTCACCTCCTCCTATGTCGAGCGCAAATACGGCTCCTGCGACGACGACGGTCAGAGCGACAAGTTCGACCAGTGCTGGAAGTACGACAACGCCTCCCTCGTCCTCAACGGCAAGGCCAGCGAACTCGTCAAGGACGACACCAGCGGCGAGTGGCACCTGAAGAACGACGACGCCTCCACCGTCGTCCGCGGCACCGGTGCCGGCAACGGCGACGACAACGGCGAATACTGGACCGTCACCACAGGTGACGGAACCCAGTACGTCTTCGGCAAGCACAAACTGCCCGGCTGGCGCTCCGACGACCCCGCCACCACCACCGTCACCGACCCCGACGACACCACCGACTCCACCTGGCTCGTCCCCGTCTACGGCGACGACTCCGGCGAACCCGGCTATGACAAGGGCAGCGACTTCACCGGCCGCTCCCTGACCCAGGCCTGGCGCTGGAACCTCGACTACGTCGTCGACACCCACGGCAACGCCATGTCGTACTACTACGGCAAGGAAACCAACTACTACGCCAAGAACGGTTCCACGACCACCAACAGCGCCTACACCCGCGGCGGCTACCTCAAGCGCATCGAATACGGCCAGCGCTCCGACACCCTCTTCACCACTCCGGCGCCGCAGAAAGTCACCTTCAACTACTCCCAGCGCTGCACCGCCGCCGACTGCACCTCGCTGACCGAGGACACCCGCGACAACTGGCCCGATGTGCCCTACGACGCGATCTGCACCTCCTCCACCGCCTCCTGCACCGGCAACGTCGGCCCCGCCTTCTTCACCCGCTACCGGCTGACCACCACCAGCACCTACGCCTGGAACGCGGCCGCCACCACCCCCGCCTACGCGGCGGTCGACGCCTGGACTCTCAAGCACCAGTACCTCGACCCGGGCGACACCGGTGACTCCACCGACCAGTCCCTGTGGCTGGACGAAATCAAGCACACCGGCAAGCACGGCACCGACCTCGCCCTGGACCCGGTGAAGTTCACCCACGTCTTTTTGCCCAACCGGGTCGACGGCACCAGCGACAACATCCTGTCCCTGGAAAAACCCCGCCTGCGCACCGTCACCTCCGAAGCCGGCGCCCAGACCATCGTCTCCTACGCCGAGGCCGACTGCGTCGCGGGCCAGACGATGCCCAAGGTCGACACCAACACCAAGCGCTGCTACCCCGTGTACTGGGCCCCCAACGGCGGCGACACCCCGATCCTGGACTGGTTCCAGAAATACCCCGTCACCGCCGTCTCCACCACCGACCCCCGCGGCGGCAGCGAAGCCGTCCAGCACACATACACCTACACCGGCGGCGGCGCCTGGCACTACAACGACGACCCCATGACCCCGGCCAAGGAACGCACCTGGTCGATCTGGCGGGGATTCGAACGCGTCACCCACACCACCGGCGACAGCGACAGCGCCCAGCTGAAGACCACATCGGTCTACCTCCGGGGCATGAACGGCGACCGCGTCCTGGGAGCAGACAACAAAACCCCCGACCCGGACGCACGCAAATCGGTGAAGGTCACCGGCATCAAGGCCGATGAAATCACCGACTCCGAGCCGTACGCCGGATTCACCCGTGAGACCGCCACCTACAACGGCTCCGCCGAAGTCTCCGCAACGATCAACGACCCGTGGCTGAAGAAAACCGCCACCCAGCACAAGAGCTACGCCGACATCGAGGCGTACTACGTCCGCACCGAAGCCACCCACGCCCGCACATCCGTCACCTCCAGCGGCACCGCCAAAGACCGCGTGCGCTCCACCTTCACCACGTACGACAGTCTCGGCATGGCACAGACCGTCGAGGACAAGGGTGACACCGCCGTCACCGGCGATGAGAAATGCGCTCGCACCTGGTACGCCCGTAACGAGGCGGTGGGCATCAACTCGCTTGTCTCACGAACCCGGGTGACCGCGAAAGCCTGCGACATCACCGGTGACGCCCTTGACCTGCCGGCGGACTCCACCACCGCCGGAGACGTCATCTCCGACACCGCCACCGCCTACGACACCACCACCTACACCTCCACCCAGACCCCGACCAAGGGCGAGGTCCAGTGGACGGGAAGGGCCAAGGGGTACACCGCCGCCAACAACCCGACCTGGCAAACCCTCACCACCATCCCGACCTACGACGAGCTCGGCCGGCCCCTGACCGTCAAGGACACCAACGGGCTGACCGTCGCCACCACCACCTACAACCCCGAGAAGACGGGACCGCTCACCTCCAGCACGGTCACCAACGCCAAGGGCCACACGGCGACCACCGCGGTCTCCTTCGCCACCGGCAACCCGGCGAAAGCCACCGATGCCAACGGTAAGATCACCGAGTCCGAGTACGACAGCCTCGGCCGGGTCACCAAGGTCTGGCTCGCCAACCGCTCCAAGGCCCTGGGCAAGACCCCCAACTACGTCTACGACTACAAGGTCACCAGTTCGGACATGTCCTGGGTGGCCACCGGCGCCCTCAAGGGCGACGGCTCGGGCTACAACACCACTTACGAGTTCTACGACTCCCTCCTGCGCCCCCGCCAGGCCCAGAGCCCCAGCCCCGTAGGTGGCCGGCTCGTCTCCCTGACCCGGTACGACGACCGGGGCCTGGCCACCAGCGCACAGGGCGACATCTGGGACAACACCTCCGCCCCCAGCGGCACCCCGGTCCAGACCGAGGGCAGCCAAGCCCCCGTCCAGACCGACACCACCTACGACGGCGCCGGACGCGCCACCAAGGCGGAGACGAAGAACTACGGCGTCACCCGCTGGAGCACCACCACGACCTACACCGGCGACACCGTAGCCTCCACCGCCCCCACCGGCGGACAGGCCACCCTCGTCGTCACCGACGCCCTGGGCCAGACCACGGAGCGCCGCGAGTACGGCGGCACCCAGCCCACCGGCACCGACTTCACCAGCACCCTGTACACCTACCACCCCGGTGGCCAGCAAAGGACGGTGCAGGGCCCGGACAAGGCCAAGTGGGAATACGGCTACGACCTGTTCGGTCGCCAGACCAGCACGACTGACCCGGACAAGGGAACCACCACCACCCAGTTCAACACCCTGGACCAGGTGGAGGAGACGACCGACTCCCGCACCCGCAAGATCCTGTACCAGTACGACTCGCTGGGCCGCCAGACCGACATGTGGCAGGGCTCGAAGACCGACGCCAACAAGCTGGCGGCCTGGTCTTATGACACCCTCGCCAAGGGCCAGCAGGACGCCGCCACCCGCTACGACGGCGGAATCACTGGTAAGGCGTATACCTCCAAGGTCACCGCCTACGACAGCCTCTACCAGCCCACCGGCACCCAGCTTCTCCTCCCCGACACCGACCCCCTGGTTACTGCCGGCGTCCCGAAAACCCTGTCGTTCACCACGGGCTATCGCCTGGACGGCACCATCAGCCAGGCCTCCCAGCCCGCCGTCGGCGGACTCCCCTCGGAAACGATCTCCTTCACCTACAACGCCACTGGACAACCGCTCACTTCGTCCGGCACCACCGGATACCTCCAGGGCGCCACCTACTCACCCCAAGGCGACCTGCGTCAGCTCACCCTGGGCATGGACGGCTCCTCCTCGGCGAAGAAGGCCTACCTCAACTACGACTACGAGCCCGGCACACGCCGCCTGACCCGCTCCTACGTCACCGACGACACCCACGGCTACATGCCGCAGGAACTCACCTTCACCCAGGACGACGCCGGCAACGTCACCTCCATCTTCGACGCCGCCACCCTCGGCGGCACCACCAAGACCGACAACCAGTGCTTCGCCTACGACGGCCACCGCCGCATGACCGAAGCCTGGACCCCCAAAACCGCCGACTGCGCAGCCGCGGGCCGCACCACAGCCAACATCGACGGCGCAGCACCGTACTGGACCTCCTACACCTACAACACCTCCGGCCAGCGTGCGACTCAGACCCAGCACACGGCCACCGTCAACACCCTCACCACCTACGAATACGGCACCACGACCGGCCAGCCGCACCCGCTGACCAAGACCACCACCGGCTCAACAGTCAAGTCCTACGACTACGACAACGCCGGCAACACCACCACCCGCCCCGGAACCAAGGGCCCCCAGACCCTGCTCTGGGACACCGAGGGCAAACTCGCCACCACCACCGAAGGCACCGCCGAAACCAACTACCTCTACGACACCACAGGCGAACTACTCATCCGCCGCGCCAAGGGCGACGGCGACACCGTCCTCTACCTCGGCGCCACCGAAGTCCGCCTGACCACCAAAGGCACCACCAAGACCCTGGCCGGCACCCGCTACTACACCGCAGCCGGCCAGAACATCGCCGTACGCACCGCCACCAGCGGAACCACCGGCACCAAACTCAACTTCCTCGCCGCCGACCACCACGGCACCTCCAGCATCGCCATGGACGCCACCACCTGGGCGATCACCAAGCGCTACACCACCCCCTTCGGCGCCCCGCGCGGCACCAAGCCCACTACCTGGCCCGACGACAAAGCCTTCCTCGGCAAACCCGCCGATGCCGCTACGGGCCTCACACACATCGGCGCCCGCGAATACGACCCAGGCCTCGGCCAGTTCATCAGCATCGACCCGCTCCTCAGCCTCGATCAACACCAATCACTCAACGGCTACAGCTACGCCAACCAGCACCCGGCTACAGCTGCCGACCCCACCGGCCTGGCCGAAACCTGCGGCGCCTACACCAATGACTGCGAAGGCAAGGGCGCAAACGGCGACGCCGACATCACGCCAGGAGCTGACAACTGCTACGCCGGAAACCACTCAGCGAGCTGTAACACCAATGGCCAAGGCGGTGCTCCGGGCAGTGTAGGAGGTAGCCACGGGACTTCTGCAACTTCGAGCACTGGGCAAACTTCCAGCGCCGGTGGTGGCGGTGGCGGCGGCGGCGGATGTCACTACGCCATGGGCACAGGCAACTGCGCCGGATCCAGCGTTCCCCAACCTCTGGCCGGCCCATCCGATCGTCCGAGCGCCGGTCCCGGAGATGGAAACAGTTCTTCTGCTGGAGTGCCGCATGAACTGCCATGTGCGACAAGTGAAGAATCGTGGAGATGCAGTATCCGCAATCAATTGTTTTCGTTCGCAGTGAATACGGGTATGCTGGGCGGAAGTCTTGGATTCTTCGGGTTGCGTGGAAGTAGGCTTGAGCGTGAGTATGGAATTCCTCAGGGTATATCGAGGTCTAACTTTAATGCAATCTCGAATATTCTGAAATCTAGAGGAGTGGATAAAATCGGTCGAGTCTCAATTCAGGGTAGTCGAGCCGCCCAGCAGGCAGGCGCCGGTTCGGATCTGGACATTGCAGTTCTGGTTTCCCCGGCAAAATACGACAAGATGATCGCTGATTCCTATGGGGCACCCAATCCGGGGAGCGCTAGATATAGGACGATGCAGCACTCAATCGAGGTCGGGAAGATAACCGCCGGCGATGTAAAGCCTCGGCTGAGTCGAGTGCGAGATCAGGTGCAAGCGGAGATTGGCATGAAGGTTGACCTGTCCGTCATCAAGATCGGCGGGGACCTTCGACAAGGGCCCCTATATCGATGTCAGGTGATCGTGGATAATTCAAAGTATGAATATTGTAGAGTGTTCGCCTTGGCGCAGGCTTCGGTGGTCATGGGAATCGTTGGGCCGCTGTTTGGTTCTAACTTCACCAGCTTCGGATTCCTCGAATCGCACCTTGGTATCTCTATAAATGTTCAAGAAAATGACGATTTTAGTCCTGGCGTAGGTCGGAGTGATTTCGTTCTGTGGCCTACAACGATCGAACTCGAGGGGGACTCTGGAGTTCTTGTGGAGCGAATGGTCGAGACTGTCTCTCTAGTTTTGTCTACGCTCTGGAGGGAAGGTGTCGACGCTGTAGCGGCTTGTGAATTCGAAAATGAGCTGCCATTCTCTGGTGGTATCGACAGAGGGGGACTAAAATGACCGCGTCGCATCTTACGCAGTGGCGAATTCCAGGGGTCGTTGCAACACAGGTGATCAACTGGCTGTGACCAGGAGCCTAGCGAGACGCCCGGCTGGGGTTTCCCAGTCGAGCGTTTTGCGTGGCCGGCTGTTGACTTCGGCGGGCACGGCCGCCAGGTCGCGGGTGGTGTGGGCGGCCAGGTCGGTGCCCTTGGGGAAGTACTGCCGTAGGCACTGAGCTCTTTCAGAGTGGCCGCTGAACGGGTGACGGGCCCCGCCGAAACTCCCGCAGGAGCGGACAGCCGCCCTCCCGCGAAGCCCAACGCGACTGATCATCTTGGCACTGACGGTCATCAGTCCCACCAAGAGATCACTGGGCCTCAAACCAACCTCATTGTCGCACCACCACGACGGCTCCACAGGGTAATCCGTACCAGGGGGCTCGGCGTCAGCCGTCGACGCGGAGCCGTCCGCAAGCGGGGTGTGTCAGAGCCGTCTCGTGGTGAACAGCAGGTTGGTTCCGTACACCGCGTCCACTTCCTTCCGCTCGGTTTCAGTGAATCCGACCTTGGCCAGCACACGGCGAGAAGCGGTGTTCCAGTCCCAGACCGTGGCCCACAGACGTTCGTACCCAGATGATCTCGCCCATTCCAGAACCGCCAACGATGCCTCGGTCGCGTATCCCTGACGCCAAACTCGGCGTAGCAGCTCGAATGCCAGTTCAGGTTCTCCTGCCGATCCTCGCTCGCTGTCGACCAGCCCGCAGTAGCCGATGACGTCACGAGATGCCTTCCGCTCGACCGCCAGCAACCCGCTCGACCACAGCTGGTTGGTGCGGATCGAACCCTCGAGCTCCGCGACCGTGGGGTGTCCGTCCGCGTCGATTCGGCGGTGCGGCGGCACTCGTGGATCACGTTCGGTCCACAGCTCATGCTGGACGACGGCCTCGGCTACCCGCCAAGGTCTGAGCAGCAGGCGACTTGTCTCGAGTACGACCTCACTGCCCGGAACCGCGCCAACTGTCATGGCAGCAACCATGGCACGGGTGAACGCGCTGTCGTGCCACGGGGTGCGCTTGGTCCTCCCGATCATGGGCGCTCGATAGGTGGGACAACGGAGATCAATCCCTGAACATCGGCTTGGACGTGCACGTTCGGCTATACCCGGTGGGCCACGTTGCCCCATACACCGACACCAGGCTCGTTTCTCATGCCTGCCCGGCGCCTCGCCGGGGCCGGGCGTCTTGCGCTGCCCATCGAGCCGCCTTCGGATCGCCTCGTTCGAATCCTGACCTGAGAAGACTCTCCATCCGAGGTTCAGACACAGGCACTGAACTTGGTGTTTAACCTCGGCCGTTCACCTGACCTGCTGATCTTGGTTCGTTCCCGGGACAGCAGGGCGGCCGTTCTTCACGCTTCGAGGTGTCGAGCAACGTCACG
>NZ_BAAAUD010000008.1:0-120451 GCF_039533765.1 Streptomyces enissocaesilis
CGCGCCGCGCGGCCCGGTCGCGCCGCGCCGCCCGGTCGCGCCGCGCCGCCCGGTCGGACGCGCTGGAGCGGCCGGACGGCCGCTCCGCTCGTACGCTCGAGACATGTCAGAGCTGTATGCGGTCCGCCGCGGACGGCTGCGCGACCGGTGCGCCGCTGCCGGCAGCGCCGCCGCCCTGGTCTCCCGCCCCGCCAATGTCCGCTACCTCGCGGGCGGGGCGCCGCCCGGCGCCGTGCTGCTGCTCGGGCCGGACGAGGACGTGCTGGTCTGCCCCCGTACGCCGGTCGCCGACCCCGCGGACGGCCGCCCCGACGAGCAGCTGCGGACCACGGCCCTGCCGGAGCCGGACGGCGACACCGTCGTCGCGGCGGCTGGGATGGCCGCGGCGGCCGGCGCGGAGTCCCTCGCCGTCGAGGAGCACCACCTGACCGTCGCCAGGCACCGGGCACTCGGCTCGGTCGCGCCGCGACTGCGCCTGGGCGACCTCGCCGGCGCCGTCGAGCAGCTGCGGATCGTCAAGGACGAGGAGGAGATCGCGTGCCTGCGGATCGCGGCCGAGATCACCGACCAGGCCCTGGGCGAGCTGCTCGAATCGATCCTGGTCGGCCGCACGGAACGGCACCTCGCGCTGGAGCTCGAACGCCGCCTGGTCGACCACGGCGCGGACGGGGCCGCCTTCCCCACCTCGGTGGCCACCGGGCCGAACTCGGGCCTGCGCAGGCACCGGCCGTCGGACCGGCGGGTCGAGGAAGGTGATTTCCTCTCCGTCCGCCTCGGCGCCAACTACCGCGGCTACCGCTGCGAGATCGGCCGTACCTTCGTCATCGGCACGACGCCCGCCGACTGGCAGATCGAGCTGTACGACGTCGTATTCGCCGCTCAGCGAGCCGGCCGGGAGGCCCTCGTGCCCGGCGCCGAGTACCGCGAAGTCGACCGTGCGGCACGCCAGGTACTGGCCGCGGCGGGCCACGGAGAGGGCCTCGCACCGCGGACCGGGCACGGTGTCGGGCTCGAAATGGAGGAGGACCCGCAGCTGGCACCCGGGACCATGGGTAAACTGGACGCTTGTGTGCCGGTCACCGTCGAACCGGGGGTCCACCTCCCGGGCCGGGGCGGTGTCCGGATCGATGACACGCTCGTCGTGCGCCCCGAGGCGGACGGCGGACCCGAGCTACTCACCATCACGACCAAGGAGCTGCTCGCGCTGTAGCCGTGAGCCGCAGCGCGACCCCCGAGGTCACCGCAGCCCCACCAGCCTTCAGTCCAGGAGATTCCGCAACCGTGGCTTCCACGAACGACCTCAAGAACGGCATGGTGCTCAAGCTCGACGGGGGCCAGCTCTGGTCCGTCGTCGAGTTCCAGCACGTCAAGCCCGGCAAGGGCCCTGCCTTCGTGCGCACCAAGCTCAAGAACGTGCTGTCCGGCAAGGTCGTCGACAAGACCTTCAACGCCGGCGTCAAGGTCGAGACGGCCACCATTGACCGCCGTGACATGCAGTTCTCGTACATGGACGGCGAGTACTTCGTCTTCATGGACATGGACACGTACGACCAGCTCATGGTCGACCGCAAGTCCGTCGGCGACGCCGCCAACTTCCTGATCGAGGGCTTCACCGCCTCCGTCGCCCAGCACGAGGGCGAGGTGCTCTACGTCGAGCTCCCGGCCGCGGTCGAGCTCACCATCGAGCACACCGACCCGGGCGTCCAGGGCGACCGCTCCACCGGCGGCACCAAGCCGGCGAAGCTGGAGACCGGCCACGAGATCCAGGTCCCGCTCTTCATCACCACCGGTGAGAAGATCAAGGTCGACACCCGCACGAGCGATTACCTCGGCCGGGTGAACAGCTAACCGTGGCTGCCCGGAACACGGCGCGCAAGCGCGCCTTCCAGATCCTCTTCGAGGCCGACCAGCGCGGCGAGCCCGTGCAGACGGTCCTCGCGGACTGGATGCGGCACGCCAGGACCGACACCCGCCAGCCGCCGGTCAGCGAGTACACGATGCAGCTCGTCGAGGGGTACGCCGTATACGCGGACCGCATCGAGGACCTCATCGCGACGTACGCGGTGGACTGGGAGATCGACAGGATGCCGGTCGTCGACCGGAACATCCTGCGGCTCGGCACGTACGAGCTGGTGTGGATGGACGAGACGCCCGACGCGGTGGTGATCGACGAGGCGGTGCAACTCGCCAAGGAGTTCTCCACGGACGAGTCCCCGTCCTTCGTGAACGGCCTTCTCGGCCGCTTCAAGGACCTCAAGCCGAATCTGCGCCGCGGATAGGCTCGGCCTCCCGGGCCGGGATGTATTCGACGGTCGAAAGGGCCCGCAGCGCGCTTTTGGGCGTGCTGCGGGCCCTTTCGGCGCGGTCGAAGCTCGGAATGTGGGAAAACGCCGGGACCGGCGGAAACCTGAAAGTTTCCGCCGGTCCCGGCGTTACGTTTCTGCTGGCGCTGCCCGGCCTCAGGCGTCCTCGTGGGCGACCGCCCGGCGCGCGTCCGCGTCGAGCACGCCCCAGCTGATCAGCTGCTCGGTCAGGACCGAGGGCGACTGGTCGTAGATGACGGCCAGGGTGCGCAGGTCGTCCTGGCGGATCGACAGGACCTTGCCGTTGTAGTCGCCGCGCTGCGACTGGATCGTCGCGGCGTAGCGCTGGAGCGGGCCGGCCTTCTCGGCCGGGACGTGGGCGAGGCGCTCCAGGTCCAGGCGGAGTTTCGGCGGCGGCTCGGCGGCGCCGCCGGGCGTCGTACCGGGCAGGAGCTCCTGCACCGGGACGCCGTAGAAGTCCGCCAGCTCGGCGAGGCGCTGCACGGTCACGGCGCGGTCGCCGCGCTCGTACGATCCGACCACGACGGCCTTCCAGCGGCCCTGGGACTTCTCCTCGACACCGTGGAGGGAAAGGCCCTGCTGGGTGCGGATGGCGCGGAGCTTGGCCCCGAGCTGTTTTGCGTATTCGCTGGACATATGGCTCCCCGGACGCTGTGACGACGTGCGGCTCCGCCGCGCGGCTGGTCTTACTTGGTAACTCACTGTGAGGTTACGCAGCGTTACTTGGGTGCGTCAAGCCGAATGGGTCCAGACCGCCTACGCGGGGGGTCCTGCAAGGCCGGTCGAATACTGCTGGTACCGTGGGTGGCGCAATTCCGACGTCCTTTAAGGTCCGTCCCGTGAGGCGGAGAAGGAGGTCCGTTTCCAATGGACACGGTGAATTCCGATGTTCCGCGCCCCGTACTCGAGGGCCCTGACATCGAGCGGGTACTGACCCGCATCGCCCACGAGATCGTCGAGCGCGCCAAGGGCGCCGACGACGTGGTGCTCCTCGGCATTCCCACCCGCGGCGTCTTCCTGGCCCGCAGGCTGGCCGCCAGGCTCGAACAGATCACCGGCCGCACGATCCCGGTCGGCTCCCTCGACATCACCATGTACCGCGACGACCTGCGCATGCGCCCCGCGCGTGCCCTCGCGCGTACGGAGATCCCCGGTGACGGCATCGAGGACCGGCTCGTCGTCCTCGTCGACGACGTGCTGTTCTCCGGGCGTACGATCCGGGCCGCGCTCGACGCCCTGGGCGACATCGGCCGCCCGCGCGCCGTGCAGCTCGCGGTCCTCGTCGACCGCGGCC
This sequence comes from Streptomyces enissocaesilis, assembly GCF_039533765.1. Taxonomy (NCBI): domain Bacteria; kingdom Bacillati; phylum Actinomycetota; class Actinomycetes; order Kitasatosporales; family Streptomycetaceae; genus Streptomyces; species Streptomyces enissocaesilis. Next base: position 3,619 of record NZ_BAAAUD010000008.1, read on the forward strand.
ACCGCGAACTGCCGATCCGCGCCGACTACGTCGGCAAGAACCTCCCCACGTCGTTGCGGGAGGCGGTCAAGGTCCAGCTCTCCGAGGAGGACGGCCGCGACGCCGTGCTGCTCGGTCTGCGCCGGACCGCTCCGGCCGGCGAGCAGTAGCGCCCACCCGTGCGGACCCGGGCACCGGGTCCGCACGCCGGCCTGCCCTCCTGCCCGCCTCCACACACGCGCCCCTCACGAACCACGGAGCACCAGATGAAGCGTCACCTCATCTCGGCCGCCGACCTCACCCGCGACGACGCCGTACTGATCCTCGACACCGCCGAGGAGATGGCCCGCGTCGCGGACCGGCCGATCAAGAAGCTGCCGACCCTGCGCGGACGTACGGTCGTCAACCTCTTCTTCGAGGACTCGACCCGCACCCGCATCTCCTTCGAGGCCGCCGCCAAGCGCCTCTCCGCCGACGTCATCAACTTCTCCGCGAAGGGCTCGTCCGTCTCCAAGGGCGAGTCGCTCAAGGACACCGCGCTCACCCTGGAGGCGATGGGCGCCGACGCCGTCGTCATCCGGCACGGCGCCTCCGGGGCCCCCTACCGCCTCGCGACCTCCGGCTGGATCGACGGCGCGGTCGTCAACGCGGGCGACGGCACGCACGAGCACCCCACCCAGGCGCTGCTCGACGCCTTCACGATGCGCCGCAGGCTCGTCGGGGCCGACGCCGGCATCGGGCGTGACCTCGACGGCCGCCGGATCACGATCGTCGGCGACGTACTGCACAGCCGGGTCGCCCGTTCCAACGTCCACCTGCTGCACACCCTCGGCGCCGAGGTGACGCTCGTCGCGCCGCCCACGCTGGTCCCGATCGGCGTCGAGCAGTGGCCCTGCGAGGTCTCGTACGACCTCGACCACGTGCTGCCGAAGTCCGACGCGGTGATGATGCTGCGGGTGCAGCGCGAGCGGATGAACGCCGCCTTCTTCCCGACCGAGCGCGAGTACTCGCGCCGCTACGGCCTGGACGGCGACCGGATGGCCCGGATGCCCGAGCACGCCATCGTCATGCACCCCGGCCCGATGAACCGGGGCATGGAGATCACCGCGCAGGTCGCGGACTCCGACCGCTGCACGGCCGTCGAGCAGGTCGCCAACGGCGTCTCGACCCGGATGGCCGTCCTGTACCTGCTTCTGGGCGGCAACGAGTCCGCCATCAGCCCCACCCCCGCACGCACCGAGGAGAGCAAGTGACCATGAGTGAGACGACGAAGATTCTGCTCCGCGGTGCGAAGGTCCTGGGCGGCGAGCCGCAGGACGTCCTGATCGACGGCGAGACCATCGAGGCGGTCGGCACCGGCCTGAGCGCCGAGGGCGCGACCGTCGTCGAGGCCGAGGGCAAGATCCTGCTGCCCGGCCTCGTCGACCTGCACACCCACCTGCGCGAGCCCGGCCGCGAGGACTCCGAGACCGTCCTGACCGGTACGAAGGCCGCCGCCGTCGGCGGCTTCACCGCCGTCCACGCCATGGCGAACACCTTCCCGGTCGCCGACACCGCCGGCGTCGTCGAGCAGGTCTGGCGCCTCGGCAAGGAGTCCGGCTACTGCGACGTGCAGCCCGTCGGCGCCGTCACCGTCGGTCTGGAGGGCAAGCAGCTCGCCGAGCTCGGCGCCATGCACGACTCCGCCGCGGGCGTGAAGGTCTTCTCCGACGACGGCAAGTGCGTCGACGACGCCGTGATCATGCGCCGCGCGCTGGAGTACGTGAAGGCGTTCGACGGCGTCGTCGCCCAGCACGCCCAGGAGCCCCGCCTCACCGAGGGCGCCCAGATGAACGAGGGCATCGTCTCCTCCGAGCTGGGACTCGGCGGCTGGCCGGCCGTCGCCGAGGAGTCGATCATCGCCCGCGACGTCCTCCTCGCCGCCCACGTCGGCTCGCGCGTGCACATCTGCCATCTGTCCACGGCCGGCTCGGTGGAGATCGTCCGCTGGGCCAAGTCCAAGGGCTGGAACGTCACCGCCGAGGTCACCCCGCACCACCTGCTGCTCACGGACGAGCTGGTCCGTACGTACAACCCCGTCTACAAGGTGAACCCGCCACTGCGTACCGAGGCCGACGTCATGGCCCTGCGCGAGGCGCTCGCCGACGGCACCATCGACTGCGTCGCCACCGACCACGCCCCGCACCCGCACGAGGACAAGGACTGCGAGTGGGCCGCGGCGGCCATGGGCATGGTCGGTCTGGAGACCGCCCTGTCCGTCGTCCAGCAGACGATGGTCGACACCGGCCTGCTGGACTGGGCGGGCGTCGCGGACCGCATGTCCTTCCGCCCGGCGGCCATCGGCCGGCTGGAAGGCCATGGCCGTCCCGTCTCGGCAGGCGAGCCCGCCAACCTCACGCTGGTCGATCCGGCTTACCGTGGAGCAGTGGACCCCTCGGGCTTCGCCTCCCGCAGCCGCAACACCCCCTACGAGGGCCGTGAGCTGCCGGGACGCGTCACCCACACCTGGCTGCGGGGCCGCGCAACGGTCGTCGACGGGAATCTGGCGTGACACCTTTCATCCATCTGGCCGCCGAGGCCGCCGCCGCGGAGCGGAAGTCCGCCGAAGTCACCGATGTGGCCGCCCGCATCGGCTGGGTCGTCGGGCTGCTGCTCTTCGTCGTGCTCATGTACTGGCTGATGCGCCAGGGCTGGAAGTGGCGCGCCGTCCTCCAGTCGGACCTGCCCGAGCTGCCCGTCGCGCCCGAGACGCCGGGTGAGGCGAAGCTGAGCATGAGCGGCCGCTACCACGGCTCGACGACCGCCGGGCAGTGGCTCGACCGGATCGTGGCCCACGGTCTCGGTACGCGCAGCAGGGCCGAGCTGACGCTCACCGACGCGGGCCTGGAGGTCGTACGCCCCGGGGCGGCCGACTTCTTCGTCCCCGCGGCGGCGCTGCGCGGGGCCAGGCTCGACAAGGGCATCGCAGGCAAGGTCCTCGCCGAGGGCGGCCTGCTGGTCGTCACCTGGCAACACGGCGAGAAGCAGATCGACTCCGGCTTCCGCTCCGACCGCGCGGCCGAGCACGCGGCCTGGGTCGAGGCCATCAACTCCATGACACGCATTTCGACGGAAGGCACCGCACGATGACCCTCTCCACCCGGGGAGCCGCCAAGGCTCCCGCCGTACTCGTCCTGGAGGACGGCCGCACGTTCCGCGGCCGTGCCTACGGGGCCGTGGGGGAGACCTTCGGCGAGGCGGTGTTCAACACCGGCATGACCGGCTACCAGGAGACCCTCACCGACCCGTCGTACCACCGTCAGGTCGTCGTGATGACGGCCCCGCACGTCGGCAACACCGGCGTGAACGACGAGGACGACGAATCCAAGAAGATCTGGGTCGCCGGGTACGTCGTGCGCGACCCCGCCCGGGTCCCCTCCAACTGGCGCTCCAGCCGTTCCCTCGACGAGCAGCTCGTCGACCAGGGCATCGTGGGCATCAGCTCCATCGACACCCGCGCGCTCACCCGCCACCTGCGCGAGCGCGGCGCGATGCGCGTCGGGATCTTCTCCGGCGACGCCCTCGCCGACGAGGAGACGCTGCTGGCCCGCGTGAAGGAAGCACCCCAGATGGTGGGCGCCGCGCTCGCCGCCGAGGTCGCCACCGAAGAGCCGTACGTCGTCCCCGCGATCGGTGAGAAGAAGTTCACCGTCGCCGCGATCGACCTCGGCATCAAGGGCATGACCCCGCACCGCATGGCCGAGCGCGGCATCGAGGTGCACGTCCTGCCGGCCACCGCCACGGCCGAGGACGTGTACGCCGTCGCCCCCGACGGGGTGTTCCTCTCCAACGGCCCCGGTGACCCGTCCACGGTCGACCTCACCGTCATCAAGGACGTCCTCGCGCGCAAGACGCCGCTCTTCGGCATCTGCTTCGGCAACCAGATCCTGGGCCGCGCGCTCGGCTTCGGCACGTACAAGCTGAAGTACGGCCACCGCGGCATCAACCAGCCCGTGCAGGACCGCACGACCGGCAAGGTCGAGGTCACCGCGCACAACCACGGCTTCGCCGTCGACGCCCCGCTCGACAAGGTCTCCGAGACCCCGTACGGGCGCGCCGAGGTGTCCCACGTCTGCCTGAACGACGACGTGGTCGAGGGCCTCCAGCTGCTCGACCAGCCGGCCTTCAGCGTCCAGTACCACCCCGAAGCAGCCGCAGGCCCGCACGACGCCGCGTACCTGTTCGACCGCTTCGTACAGCTCATGGAGGGCCAGCGTGCCTAAGCGCACCGATATCCAGTCCGTCCTGGTCATCGGCTCCGGTCCGATCGTCATCGGCCAGGCCGCGGAGTTCGACTACTCCGGCACGCAGGCCTGCCGCGTCCTCAAGGCCGAGGGCCTGCGCGTCATCCTGGTGAACTCCAACCCGGCGACGATCATGACCGACCCGGAGATCGCCGACGCCACGTACGTCGAGCCGATCACCCCGGAGTTCGTCGAGAAGATCATCGCCAAGGAGCGTCCCGACGCGCTGCTGCCGACCCTGGGCGGCCAGACCGCGCTCAACACCGCGATCTCCATGCACGAGCAGGGTGTGCTGGAGAAGTACGGCGTCGAGCTGATCGGCGCCAACGTCGAGGCCATCCACAAGGGCGAGGACCGCGACCTCTTCAAGGGCGTCGTCGAGGCCGTCAAGGCCAAGATCGGTTACGGCGAGTCCGCCCGCTCGGTCATCTGCCACTCCATGGACGACGTCCTCGCGGGCGTCGACACCCTCGGCGGCTACCCCGTCGTCGTACGCCCCTCCTTCACCATGGGCGGCGCCGGCTCCGGCTTCGCGCACAACGAGGACGAGCTGCGCCGCATCGCCGGACAGGGCCTCACCCTCTCGCCGACCACCGAGGTGCTCCTGGAGGAGTCCATCCTCGGCTGGAAGGAGTACGAGCTGGAGCTGATGCGCGACAAGAACGACAACGTCGTGGTCGTCTGCTCCATCGAGAACTTCGACCCGATGGGCGTGCACACCGGCGACTCGATCACCGTCGCCCCGGCGATGACGCTGACCGACCGCGAGTACCAGCGGCTGCGCGACGTCGGCATCGCGATCATCCGCGAGGTCGGCGTGGACACCGGCGGCTGCAACATCCAGTTCGCCGTCAACCCCGACGACGGCCGCATCATCGTCATCGAGATGAACCCGCGCGTCTCGCGCTCCTCGGCGCTCGCCTCCAAGGCGACCGGCTTCCCGATCGCCAAGATCGCCGCCCGGCTCGCCGTCGGCTACACGCTGGACGAGATCCCGAACGACATCACCGAGAAGACCCCGGCGTCCTTCGAGCCCACGCTCGACTACGTCGTCGTCAAGGTGCCCCGCTTCGCCTTCGAGAAGTTCCCGCTCGCCGACGCCACCCTCACCACCACCATGAAGTCGGTGGGCGAGGCCATGGCCATCGGCCGCAACTTCACCGAGGCGCTCCAGAAGGCCCTGCGCTCGCTGGAGAAGAAGGGCAGCCAGTTCGCCTTCACCGGCGACCCGGGCGACAAGGCCGACCTCCTGGAGATCGCCAAGGTCCCCACCGACGGCCGCATCAACACCGTCATGCAGGCCATCCGGGCCGGTGCCACCCCCGAGGAGGTCTTCGACGCCACGAAGATCGACCCGTGGTTCGTCGACCAGATGTTCCTCATCAAGGAGTACGCGGACGAGCTCGCCGCCGCCGACAAGCTCGACCCGGAGCTGCTCGCGGAAGCCAAGCGCCACGGTTTCTCGGACGTGCAGATCGCCGGGATCCGCGGGCTGCGCGAGGACGTCGTGCGCGAGGTCCGGCACGCGCTGGGCGTGCGCCCGGTCTACAAGACGGTCGACACCTGCGCCGCCGAGTTCGCCGCGAAGACGCCGTACTTCTACTCCTCGTACGACGAGGAGTCCGAGGTCGCGCCGCGCGAGAAGCCCGCGGTGATCATCCTCGGCTCCGGCCCGAACCGCATCGGCCAGGGCATCGAGTTCGACTACTCCTGCGTCCACGCCTCCTTCGCGCTCAGCGACGCGGGCTACGAGACCGTGATGGTCAACTGCAACCCGGAGACCGTCTCCACCGACTACGACACCTCCGACCGCCTGTACTTCGAGCCGCTGACGCTCGAGGACGTGCTGGAGATCGTCCACGCCGAGACCCTCGCGGGCCCGGTCGCGGGCGTCGTCGTCCAGCTCGGCGGCCAGACCCCGCTGGGCCTCGCCCAGGCGCTCAAGGACAACGGCGTACCGGTCGTCGGCACCCCGCCGGAGGCCATCCACGCCGCCGAGGACCGCGGCGCCTTCGGCCGCGTCCTCGCCGAGGCCGGCCTGCCCGCCCCCAAGCACGGCACCGCGACGACCTTCGACGAGGCCAAGGCCATCGCCGACGAGATCGGTTACCCCGTCCTCGTACGCCCGTCGTACGTGCTCGGCGGCCGCGGCATGGAGATCGTGTACGACGAGACCCGCCTGGCCTCGTACATCGCCGAGTCCACCGAGATCAGCCCCACCCGGCCGGTCCTGGTCGACCGCTTCCTCGACGACGCGATCGAGATCGACGTCGACGCCCTCTACGACGGCACCGAGCTCTACCTCGGCGGCGTCATGGAGCACATCGAGGAAGCCGGCATCCACTCCGGCGACTCCGCCTGCGCGCTGCCCCCGATCACCCTCGGCGGCTTCGACATCAAGCGGCTGCGGACCTCCACCGAGGCCATCGCCAAGGGCGTCGGCGTACGCGGACTGATCAACATCCAGTTCGCGATGGCCGGGGACATCCTGTACGTCCTCGAAGCCAACCCGCGCGCCTCGCGCACCGTCCCCTTCACCTCCAAGGCGACCGCGGTGCCGCTCGCGAAGGCCGCCGCCCGCATCTCGCTGGGCGCGACCGTCGCGGAGCTGCGCGCGGAGGGCATGCTGCCGAGGACCGGCGACGGCGGCACGCTGCCGCTCGACGCGCCGATCTCCGTCAAGGAGGCCGTGATGCCGTGGAGCCGCTTCCGCGACATCCAGGGCCGCGGCGTGGACACCGTCCTCGGCCCGGAGATGCGCTCCACCGGCGAGGTCATGGGCATCGACTCGGTCTTCGGCACGGCGTACGCCAAGTCGCAGGCCGGCGCGTACGGTCCGCTGCCGACGAAGGGCCGCGCGTTCATCTCGGTCGCCAACCGCGACAAGCGCTCGATGATCTTCCCGGCGCGCGAACTGGTCGCCCACGGCTTCGAGCTGCTCGCCACCTCCGGCACGGCCGAGGTCCTCAAGCGCAACGGCATCAACGCCACCGTCGTGCGCAAGCAGAGCGAGGGCCAGGGCCCGCAGGGCGAGCGGACGATCGTCCAGCTCATCCACGACGGCGAGGTCGACCTCATCGTCAACACGCCGTACGGCACCGGCGGCCGCCTCGACGGCTACGAGATCCGTACGGCCGCCGTGGCCCGCAGCGTTCCGTGCCTCACGACGGTCCAGGCCCTCGCGGCCGCCGTCCAGGGCATCGATGCGCTGACCCACGGCGACGTGGGCGTGCGTTCCCTCCAGGAACACGCGCAGCACCTGACCGCGGCCCGCGAGGTCTAGCAGTCGGCACAGGAGGGGGACACCGGATGCGGTGTCCCCCTCTTCATGAGCCCAGCCCTCCCGGCCGTCCCGAGGAAAGCACCCATGTACAAACTCTTCTTCGACCTCGTCTTCAAGCGCATGGACCCCGAGCGGGCCCACTGCACGGCCTTCCGCTGGATCCGCCTCGCGGCCCGCGTACCGGTCCTGCGCACCTTCGTCGCCGCCGTCCTCGCGCCGCGCCACACCGCCCTGCGCACCGAGGCGCTCGGCCTGCGCATGCACGGCCCGTTCGGCCTCGCCGCCGGCTTCGACAAGAACGCCGTCGCGATCGACGGCATGTCGATGCTCGGCTTCGACCACATCGAGATCGGCACGGTCACCGCCCAGCCGCAGCCCGGCAACCCCAAGAAGCGCCTCTTCCGCCTCGTGGAGGACCGTGCGCTCATCAACCGCATGGGATTCAACAACGAGGGCTCCGAAGCCGTGGCGGCCCGCCTGGCGGCCCGCAACCCCGTCTTCAGGACGGTCGTCGGCGTCAACATCGGCAAGACCAAGATCGTGCCGGAGGAGGAGGCCGTCGCCGACTACGTCACCTCCACCGAGCGCCTCGCCGCCCACGCCGACTACCTGGTGGTGAACGTCTCCTCCCCGAACACCCCGGGGCTGCGCAACCTCCAGGCCACCGAGTCGCTGCGCCCGCTGCTGACCGCCGTGCGCGAGGCGGCCGACCGTACGGTCACCGGCCGCCGCGTCCCCCTCCTCGTCAAGATCGCGCCCGACCTGGCCGACGAGGACGTCGACGCCGTCGCCGACCTGGCGCTGGAGCTCGGCCTGGACGGCATCATCGCCACCAACACCACCATCGCCCGCGAGGGCCTCGGCCTGAAGTCCGGCCCGGCCCTCGTCAAGGAGACCGGCGGACTGTCCGGAGCGCCCGTCAAGGCCCGCTCCCTGGAGGTCCTGCGCCGTCTGTACACGCGCGTGGGCGACCGGATCACCCTGGTCGGCGTCGGAGGCATCCAGAACGCCGACGACGCCTGGGAGCGCATCCTCGCGGGCGCCACGCTCGTGCAGGGCTACAGCGCGTTCATCTACGAGGGCCCGTTCTGGGGCCGCGCGATCCACCGGGGCCTGGCGGCCCGCCTCGCCGCCAGCCCGTACGCCACGCTCGCCGACGCCGTCGGCGCCGAGACCCGGGAGACCGCCAAGTGACCCTCGCCCCCTTCGGCGCCCGTCTGCGCCACGCCATGGACACCCGCGGTCCGCTCTGCGTCGGCATCGACCCGCACGCCTCGCTGCTGAGCTCCTGGGGCCTGAACGACGACATCCGCGGCCTGGAGACCTTCACCCGCACGGTCGTCGAGGCCCTGGCCGACCGGGTCGCCGTACTGAAGCCGCAGTCGGCGTTCTTCGAGCGCTTCGGCTCGCGCGGCATCGCCGTACTGGAGAAGGCGGTCGAGGAGGCCAGGGCGGCCGGCGCGCTGGTGCTGATGGACGCCAAGCGCGGCGACATCGGTTCGACCATGGGCGCGTACGCCGCGACGTACCTGGACAAGGACTCGCCGCTCTTCTCGGACGCCGTCACGGTCTCGCCGTACCTCGGCTTCGGATCGCTGCGTTCGGCGCTGGACGCGGCCAGGGCCGGCGGGGCGGGCGTGTTCGTGCTCGCCCTGACGTCGAACCCGGAGGGCGCCGAGGTCCAGCGGGCCACCACCGCCGACGGCCGGTCGCTCGCGCAGTTGATGCTCGACCACATGGCGGCCGAGAACGAGGGCGCCGAGCCGCTCGGGTCGGTCGGCGCGGTGGTCGGCGCGACGCTCGGCGACGCGGGAGCGGATCTCGCCATCAACGGTCCGCTGCTGGCTCCGGGCATCGGCGCGCAGGGCGCGACGCCGGCGGACCTGCCGGGCGTCTTCGGGGCGTCCGTCGGCAACGTCGTACCGAGCGTGAGCCGTGGTGTGCTCCGCTTCGGTCCGGATGTTTCCGGACTGCGGGAGTCCGCTTCTCGCTTCGCCGACGAGGTCAGGGCGGCGGTCTCGGGGGCGTGACGGGATGTCCGCAGGGTGCGGGCACCCCGTCCGCGCGACGGCTTCCGTCCCGTGGAGACTCCATGTTGACGGAATCCTGACCCAAAACCAGGGTGTTATGTCTGTTATGTCGCACTCGACCGAGGCTGACCAGGACTTTTCGTCGCTACTCGCTGACTGGAGCGGCCCAGGCCGCTAGTCTCCGTCGAGAGCAAACGTGCAGCTTGTCGTTCGCGACCCGCTGTTCGCTGCTCGCCTGGTGTGGAGCGACCAGCTTCCTCACCGGTCCGTATCCGACAGTTCGACATCCGAGGTGACGTAGGCGTGGCTCTTCCGCCCCTTACCCCTGAACAGCGCGCAGCCGCGCTCGAAAAGGCCGCCGCGGCTCGCCGGGAGCGGGCCGAGGTCAAGAATCGACTCAAGCACTCCGGCGCCTCGCTCCACGAGGTCATCAAGCAGGGACAGGAGAATGACGTCGTCGGCAAGATGAAGGTCTCCGCCCTTCTCGAGTCTCTGCCGGGCGTGGGCAAGGTCCGCGCCAAGCAGATCATGGAGCGGCTCGGCATTTCCGAGAGCCGTCGTGTGCGCGGTCTCGGCTCCAACCAGATCGCCTCTTTGGAGCGCGAGTTCGGCGGCGGCGCCGCCTGACGTTCTCGGGCACCCCCGAGAACCTGGATAATCGCATCCATGGCTGCAACATCCCGGGGGACGACCCCCGTGCCCCCGGACGTACGTCCGCGGCTGACCGTGCTCTCCGGCCCCTCCGGGGTCGGCAAGAGCACGGTCGTCGCCCATATGCGCAAGGTCCACCCCGAGGTATGGCTCTCGGTGTCGGCCACCACACGCAAGCCGCGACCCGGCGAGCGCCACGGCATCCAGTACTTCTTCGTTGGCGACGAGGAGTTCGACAAGCTCGTCGCCAACGGTGAGCTGCTGGAATGGGCCGAGTTCGCCGGCAATCGCTACGGCACGCCCCGGCGTGCCGTGTCCGAGCGGCTCGAAGCGGGCGAGCCCGTGCTCCTGGAGATCGATCTCCAGGGCGCGCGGCTGGTCCGCGAGTCGATGCCGGAGGCCCAACTGGTCTTCCTGGCCCCGCCCAGCTGGGACGAGCTGGTCCGCAGGCTGACCGGCCGCGGCACGGAGGCGCCCGATGTCATCGAGCGCCGCCTCGAGGCCGCAAAGATCGAACTCGCCGCGGAGGCGGAGTTCGACACCACCCTTGTCAACACCTCCGTCGAGGATGTAGCGCGTGAGCTGCTAGCCTTGATGGAAGTTGCTTGATCTCTGTCCACTTTTTCGGAAGGTAGAGCGTGTCCTCTTCCATTTCCACGCCCGAGGGCATCATCAACCCGCCGATCGACGAGCTGCTCGAGGCTACTGACTCGAAGTACAGCCTCGTGATCTACGCGGCGAAGCGCGCGCGTCAGATCAACGCGTACTACTCGCAGCTCGGTGAGGGTCTGCTCGAGTACGTCGGTCCTCTGGTGGACACTCACGTCCACGAGAAGCCGCTCTCGATCGCCCTGCGCGAGATCAACGCGGGTCTGCTGACCTCCGAGGCCATTGAGGGCCCGGCGCAGTAGTCAGCAGGCGCAGGAATCTTTTTCGTCACAGGCCCGGCAGCGCGACTGCCGGGCCTGTGGTGTGTCATAGGGACGTAAATTCCGGAGCGAGCGGGGAGACGCAGTGGACAAGGCGGACGGCAGGGCCACCGGGCCGAAGGTCGTGCTGGGAGTCAGTGGAGGCATCGCCGCGTACAAGGCGTGCGAACTGTTGCGGCGGCTGACCGAATCCGGCCACGACGTGCGGGTCGTGCCGACCGACGCGTCCCTCCACTTCGTCGGCGCCGCCACCTGGTCGGCGCTCTCCGGCAACCCGGTCTCGGCCGAGGTCTGGGAGTCGGTGCACGAGGTGCCGCACGTACGGATCGGGCAGTCCGCCGATCTGGTCGTGGTCGCCCCCGCCACCGCCGACATGCTGGCCAAGGCGGCCCACGGGCTCGCCGACGACCTCCTCACGAACACCCTCCTCACCGCCCGGTGTCCGGTGGTCTTCGCGCCCGCGATGCACACGGAGATGTGGGAGCACCCGGCCACCCGGGAGAACGTCGCGACGCTGCGCCGGCGCGGCGCGGTCGTCATCGAGCCCGCGGTGGGCCGGCTGACCGGCGTCGACACGGGCAAGGGCCGGCTGCCCGACCCGGACGAGATCTTCGAGGTCTGCCGCCGGGTGCTGGCGCGCGGCGCGACCGCGCCCGACCTCGCCGGTCGCCACGTCGTGATCAGCGCGGGCGGTACGCGCGAGCCGCTCGACCCGGTCCGCTACCTGGGGAACCGTTCCTCCGGGAAGCAGGGGTACGCCCTGGCCCGTACCGCCGTCGCGCGCGGCGCGCGGGTCACGCTCGTCGAGGCCAACACCGGCCTGCCGGATCCGGCGGGCGCCGATGTCGTCCGCGTCGGGACGGCGGTGCAGCTGCGCGAGGCCGTGCTGAAGGCGGCGGCGGACGCCGACGTGGTGGTGATGGCGGCCGCCGTGGCCGACTTCCGTCCGGCGGCGTACGCCACGGGAAAGATCAAGAAGAAGGACGGCCAGGAGCCCGCCGCCGTCGAGCTGGTCCGCAATCCCGACGTCCTCGCGGAGATCGCGGCGGAGCGCGGAAAGCCGGGACAGCTGGTCGTCGGTTTCGCCGCCGAGACCGACGACGTCCTCGCCAACGGCCGGGAGAAGCTGCGCCGCAAGGGCTGTGACCTGCTGGTCGTCAATGAGGTGGGGGAGCGCAAGACGTTCGGCTCCGAGGAGAACGAAGCCGTGGTGCTCGACATCGACGGCGGCGAGACCCCGGTGCCGTACGGCCCCAAGGAAGCCCTCGCCGACACCGTCTGGGACTTGGTGACAAGTCGACTCGGCTAATTCTTGGCCTGTTCCGCCAGGCATCCCAAATGGCCGCAAGTGTCCTTGCGTGTCCGGTATTTTGCCCTGTGATGGAGGGTGGCGACCGTACCGCGCGGCGTAGTGCCGCTGGTCACAGGGCTCCCACGAAGCGAGATACGTGGTCCGCCGACCGGAAGCGACCGATAAACTGGTCGCGGACCGACGCCGGGCGCAGCTCCCGGACCGTTCCATCAATGCTCAGCCAGCAGCCGCTGCAACCCCAGGGAGCGATGTGTCCCGCCGCCTGTTCACCTCGGAGTCCGTGACCGAGGGCCACCCCGACAAGATCGCTGACCAGATCAGCGACACGATCCTCGACGCGCTCCTGCGGGAGGACCCGGCCTCCCGGGTCGCCGTGGAGACCTTGATCACCACCGGCCTGGTGCACGTCGCCGGCGAGGTGACCACCAAGGCCTACGCAGACATCCCCACGCTCGTACGCAACAAGATCCTCGAGATCGGCTACGACTCCTCGAAGAAGGGCTTCGACGGCGCCTCGTGCGGCGTTTCGGTGTCCATCGGCGCGCAGTCCCCGGACATCGCGCAAGGTGTCGACACGGCGTACGAGGCCCGGGTGGAGGGGTCCGCCGCAGGTGACGAGGGGGACGAGCTCGACCAGCAGGGCGCGGGCGACCAGGGCCTGATGTTCGGATACGCGTGCGACGAGACCCCGGAGCTCATGCCGCTCCCGATCCATCTCGCGCACCGTCTGTCCCGCCGTCTGTCCGAGGTCCGCAAGAACGGGACGATCCCGTACCTGCGTCCCGACGGCAAGACCCAGGTCACCATCGAGTACGACGGCGACAAGGCCGTCCGCCTCGACACGGTCGTCGTCTCCTCGCAGCACGCGTCCGACATCGACCTGGACTCGCTGCTCGCTCCCGACATCCGTGAGTTCGTCGTCGAGCACGTACTGAACGGCCTCGTCGAGGACGGCATCAAGCTGGACACCGAGGGCTACCGGCTGCTGGTCAACCCGACCGGGCGCTTCGAGATCGGCGGCCCGATGGGTGACGCCGGCCTCACCGGTCGCAAGATCATCATCGACACGTACGGCGGCATGGCCCGCCACGGCGGCGGTGCCTTCTCCGGCAAGGACCCGTCCAAGGTCGACCGCTCGGCCGCGTACGCGATGCGCTGGGTCGCCAAGAACGTGGTGGCCGCGGGTCTCGCCGCGCGCTGCGAGGTCCAGGTCGCGTACGCGATCGGCAAGGCCGAGCCGGTCGGTCTCTTCGTCGAGACCTTCGGCACCGCCACGGTCGAGACCGAGAAGATCGAGAACGCCATCGGCGAGGTCTTCGACCTCCGTCCGGCCGCGATCATCCGTGACCTCGACCTGCTGCGTCCGATCTACGCCCAGACCGCGGCGTACGGCCACTTCGGCCGCGAGCTTCCCGACTTCACGTGGGAGCGCACCGACCGCGTCGACGCCCTGCGCAAGGCCGCCGGCCTGTAGGCAGCCGGCACCGCTCGGCCGCGACGGCCCCGGACCGCATCGGTCCGGGGCCTTCGCGCGTGCCGTGCTGCCGTGCCGCACTGTCAGTGGGGTCTGGTAGGAATTTGGCTGTGAGCAGGAACGATGCGGGGTCCGAAGAGCCCGGGGGCGGGGCGCCGGAGCAGCTTGCGCTCATTCGGGAGAGCGTGCGGAAGGCGAAGGTCCCGAAGGCCAAGCCGCGGACGTGGCGGGGGGCGCCGCTGGCGAAGGAGCTGCCCGTCGCCCGGGTCCTGGTCAACAAGGGGGTGCTGCACCTCGACCAGTTCTTCGACTATGCCGTGACCGAGGAGCTGGACGCCGTCGCGCAGCCGGGGGTCCGGGTCCGGGTGCGGTTCGGGGCCGGGGCGCACAACGTCCGGGACGGCCGTCGTGAGGGCGGGGGGATGATCGACGGGTATCTCGTCGAACGGCGGGCAGAGTCGGACTACGCCGGGCCGCTGGCGGCGCTCGCCTACGTGGTGTCCCCGGAGCCGGTGCTCAGTCCCGAGCTGCTCGCGCTGTCGCGGGCGATCGCCGACCGTTACGCGGGGAGCCTCGCCGACGTACTGCAGCTGGCCGTCCCGCCCCGTAACGGGCCGGCCGAGGCCAAGCCGTCGCCCGAGCCGTTGCCGCCGCCCGGTGCGCCCGCGGCGGAGACCTGGGAGCGGTATGCCCACGGGCCGGCGTTCTTGCGGGAGTTGGCGGGCGGCGGGGCGCCGCGGGCCGTGTGGAACGCGCTGCCGGGACCGCACTGGCCGGACGAGCTGGCCCGTGCGGTGGCCGCGACGCTCGCCTCCGGGCGGGGCGCGCTGGTCGTGCTGCCGGACGGGCGGAGCGTGGCCCGGCTGGACGCGGCGCTCACCGCGCTGGTGGGGAAGGGGCACCACACGCTGCTGACCGCCGATGCCGGGCCCCAGAAGCGGTACCGGCAGTGGCTGGCCGCGCGGCGGGGGTCGGTGCGGGCCGTGATCGGGACGCGGGCCGCGATGTTCGCCCCCGTGACGGACCTGGGGCTCGTCGCCGTGTGGGACGACGGGGATTCGAGTCACAGCGACGACCACGCGCCGTTTCCGCACGTGCGGGAAGTGCTGGAGCTGCGGGCACAGCACAGCAAGTGCGCGTTTCTGCTGGGATCCGTCGGCTGCACGGTGGAGGCGGCTCAGCTGGTGGAGAGCAAGTGGGCGGCGCCGCTGCGCGCCGGGCGCGAGCAGGTGCGGGCCGCGGCGCCGCTGGTCCGTACCGTCGGCGACGGGGAACTGGCGCGGGACGGGGCGGCGCGGGCCGCGCGGCTGCCCAGTCTGGCGTGGCAGACCGTGCGGGACGGGCTCAGGACCGGCCCGGTGCTGGTGCAGGTGCCCCGGCGCGGATACGTACCGAGCCTGACCTGCGAGCGGTGCCGTACGCCCGCCAGGTGCGGGCACTGCGCCGGGCCGCTCGAAGCGGCCGACCAGCAGGAGCTGCACTGCGGGTGGTGCGGCCGGGACGCGGCCGGGCGGCGGTGCGGCGAGTGCGGGAGCATGCGGCTGCGGGCCCAGGTCGTCGGGGCGCGGCGTACGGCGGAGGAGCTGGGACGGGCGTTTCCGGCGGTGCCGGTGCGTACGTCCGGGCGCGATCACGTGCTGGAGACCGTGCCGGGGGCACCCGCCCTCGTCGTCAGTACGCCGGGGGCCGAGCCGGTCGCCGAGGGCGGTTACGCCGCGGCGCTGCTGCTCGACGGCTGGGCGATGCTCGGGCGGCCGGACCTGCGCGCCGGGGAGGAGGCCCTGCGGCGCTGGACCAGTGCCGCGGCGCTGGTCAGGGGGCAGGGCGAGGGCGGCACGGTGGTCGTCGTCGCCGAGCCGACACTGCGGCCCGTGCAGGCGCTGGTGCGGTGGGACCCGGTGGGGCACGCGCAGCGCGAGCTCGCGGAGCGGGCCGAACTGGGCTTCCCGCCGGTGTCGCGGATGGCCGCGGTGAGTGGCCGCCCCGAGGCGATCGCCGCGTTTCTGGCGGCTGCCGAACTGCCGCGCGATGCCGAGGTGCTGGGGCCTGTGCCGCTGCCCGTCCAGGAGCCCGGACGGCCCCGCAGGCCCGGTGATCCGCCGGTGGGCGAGGCGTGGGAGCGGGCGCTGCTCAGGGTGCCGCCGGGCAGTGGGGCGCCGCTTGCCGCGGCGCTGAAGGCGGCGCAGGCGGCGCGGCTGGCCCGGGGGGGTGGCGATCCGGTGCGGATCAGGATCGATCCGCTGGACATCGGGTGACAGGGCAGGCGTGGCTGTTCCCCGGCTTGGAATCCGCCCCGGACCCCGGTCCTCAATCGCCGGACGGGCCGAAGTCTCCGGCTCGGACCGGAGAATCAAGCCCGTCCGGCGATTGAGGACACGCCCGCGGGGCGTCCGGGGGCGGGGGCGCTTGCGCCCCGCCGGGAAGGGGAGGGGTCAGCCGTTGCGGGGGCCGGGGAGGGCGCTCGGGCGGATCTCCTCGCCCAGCGCGTGGCCGGCTGCCGTGGGCTGGGGCGGCATGGAGCGGGCGGCCGGTACGGACGGCAGGGACGGTGGCGCGGCGAGGGTGCGCGTAGCGGTCGCGCTCGCCGTCTCGACGGCGAGCTCGCCCTCGGTGGGCGCGGCGGTCTGCGTCGCGGCCCGCCGCGCGCCGTAACGGCGGTGCACCGCCTGCTTGGTCACTCCGAGCGCCGAGCCGACCGCGTCCCAGGAGAAGCCGAGCGAACGGTCGAAGTCCACGGCGGCGGTCACCAGTGTCTCGACGCTGTCCCGCAGTTCCTGCGCGAGGCGGACGGTCGGTGCCGGGGCCCTGCCGTAGACGACGAAGCCCGTGGAAGGGCCGGAGCGGCGTGGGCGGTAGACGTTGCCGAGCTGGGCGGTGAGGGTGCGCAACGCGTCCACCTGCCGCCGCACCCGCTCGATGTCCCGTACCAACAGATGCAGGCTGGCCCGTGCTTGGGCGTCGTGGGTTGCGTGGTCGGCCATGAACAAGCCTCTCGAACCGGCGTGAAAGAAGGGGAGAAGAAGGAGAAGGCAGAAGGGTCGGAAGGGTGGGCAGGGACCGCAGGTGCGAGCCCTTTGGGTCAATCTCTCTTGACCAACGCGTCACCCGGCGCCGGGGTCACGCTCCTGGGGGCGTATGCGTATGTGCCCGGGGCGCGCGGAGGTGCGTACGCCCCCTGGCGCCAGGGCCCATAGACTGGTGCGCCTCTTGACGCCGCACCCTGTTCCGCCTTCCTGCCCGAGAGGCCCGCGCCACCGATGAAGCTCGTCTTCGCAGGCACCCCCGAGGTCGCCGTACCCGCCCTGGACGCCCTGATCGCCTCCGGCCGGCACGAGGTCGCCGCCGTCGTCACCCGGCCCGACGCCCCTGCCGGACGCGGCCGCAAGCTCGTCGCCAGTCCCGTCGCCGCGCGCGCGGAGGAGGCCGGGATCGAGGTGCTCAAGCCGGTCAAGCCGCGCGACGAGGACTTCCTCGCGCGGCTGCGCGAGATCGCGCCGGACTGCTGCCCCGTCGTCGCGTACGGCGCGCTGCTGCCCGGGGCCGCCCTCGGCATCCCCGCCCGCGGCTGGGTGAACCTGCACTTCTCGCTGCTGCCGGCCTGGCGCGGCGCCGCCCCCGTGCAGCACGCGATCCTCGCGGGCGACGAGGTCACGGGCGCCTCGACGTTCCTGATCGAGGAGGGCCTCGACTCCGGGCCGGTGTACGGCGTGCTCACCGAGCAGGTACGGCCCACCGACACCAGCGGCGACCTGCTCACCCGGCTCGCCTTCGCCGGTTCGGGACTGCTGGTCGCCACCATGGACGGCATCGAGGACGGCACGCTCCACGCCGTGCCGCAGCCCGCCGAGGGCGTCACGCTCGCACCCAAGATCACCGTCGAGGACGCACAGGTCGACTGGACGGCGCCCGCGCTGCGCGTCGACCGCGTCGTGCGCGGCTGCACGCCCGCACCCGGTGCCTGGACGCTGCTGCGCGGCGAGCGGCTCAAGCTGGTCTCCGTGAAGCCGCTGCCGGACCGCGCGGACCTGGACCTGGCCCCCGGCGAGCTGTCCGTGACGAAGAAGAACGTCTGGGCCGGGACCGGATCGCACCCCGTCGAGCTCCTCTGGGTGCAGCCGCAGGGCAAGAAGCCGATGCTCGCGGCCGACTGGGCGCGCGGCGTGCGGATCGCCCCGGGCGAACACCTGGGCGCGTCCGACGTACGCTGAGAGGGATCGTCCCCCTCTCCAGCGGAGCACCTTTTTCGTGAGTGACCAGCCAAGCAGCAGTCCCGCCAAGCGACCGGCCAAGCGACCGGCCAAGCGTCCGGCCAAGCCGCACCGGCGCCCCCAGAAGGACCCGGTCCGCTTCCTCGCCTTCGAGGCGCTGCGCGCCGTCGACGAGCGCGACGCGTACGCGAACCTCGTCCTGCCGCCGCTGCTCAAGAAGGCCCGCGCCAAGGGCAACTTCGACGAGCGCGACGCGGCGCTCGCGACCGAGCTGGTGTACGGGACGCTGCGCCGCCAGGGCACGTACGACGCCGTCATCGCGGCGTGCATCGACCGGCCGCTGCGCGAGGTGGACCCGCCGGTCCTCGACGTGCTGGCGCTCGGCGCGCACCAGTTGCTCGGCACCCGCATCCCGACGCACGCCGCGGTCTCCGCGAGCGTGGAGCTGGCGCGCGTGGTGCTCGGCGAGGGACGCGCGAAGTTCGTCAACGCGGTCCTGCGGAAGATCTCCCAGCAGGACCTCGACGCCTGGGTGGAGCAGGTCGCCCCGCCGTACGACGACGACGCCGAGGCGCACCTGTCCGTCGTCCACTCCCACCCGCGCTGGATCGTCTCCGCGCTCTGGGACGCCCTGGGCGGCGGCCGGGCCGGCATCGAGGATCTCCTCGAAGCCGACAACGAACGGCCCGAGGTGACGCTCGTCGCCCGCCCGGGGCGCTCCACCGCCGACGAGCTGCTGGACGTACTGGGCGAGGAGTCCGGGCTGCCGGGCCGCTGGTCGCCGTACGCCGTGCGGCTGGCCGAGGGCGGCGAGCCGGGCGCCATCGCGGCCGTCCACGAGGGCCGCGCCGGAGTCCAGGACGAGGGCAGCCAGCTGGTCGCCCTCGCGCTCGCCGACGCGCCCGTCGAGGGGCGCGACCAGCGCTGGCTCGACGGCTGCGCCGGGCCCGGCGGCAAGGCCGCCATGCTGGCCGGTCTCGCCGCCCGGCGCGGGGCGGCGCTGCTGGCCGCCGAGAAGCAGCCGCACCGTGCCCGCCTCGTCGAGCGGGCCCTGGAGGGCAATCCCGGCCCGTACCAGGTCGTCGCCGCCGACGGTCTGAACCCGCCGTGGCTCCCGGGCACCTTCGACCGCGTCCTGGTGGACGTCCCGTGCTCCGGGCTCGGCGCGCTGCGGCGCCGCCCGGAAGCGCGCTGGCGGCGCCGTGCCGAGGACCTGGAGGGCTTCGCCCCGCTCCAGCGCGGGCTGCTGCGCGAGGCGTTGAACGCGGTGCGCGTGGGCGGCGTCGTGGGGTACGCGACCTGCTCGCCGCACCTCGCCGAGACCCGGGTCGTCGTCGACGACGTGATCAAGGGACGCGGCGGACACCAGCCGGCCGCGGTCGAGTGGATCGACGCCAGGCCGCTGATGCCGGGCGTACCGGCGCTGGGCGACGGGCCCGACGTACAGCTGTGGCCGCACATGCACGGTACGGACGCGATGTACCTGGCACTGCTGCGCCGGACCGCGTAGCCGTCCGGCGGCGGCGGGGCCGGCCGGTGGACTCCACCGCGCTGTGCGGGACTTGGGCGGTTCTGCCCGTCCCGGACGGCCGGCAGGCCGCTCCCCGGAGCGTGCCACCGCCACCGGGAGCCGAGATCCCGGAAGCTTTGGTCCGTACCGGGGAGGGGAACCGCCCCGGGACATGGCAGGCTTGGGGCATGGCCGCGCAGATCAATCCCAGCATCCTGTCCGCAGACTTCTCCCGGCTCGCCGAGGAGGCCAGGGCCGTCGAGGGCGCGGACTGGCTCCATGTCGACGTGATGGACAACCACTTCGTGCCCAACCTGACGCTGGGCGTCCCGGTCGTGGAAGCCCTCAGCCGGGCGACGGACATCCCGCTCGACTGCCACCTGATGATCGAGGACGCCGACCGCTGGGCCCCGCAGTACGTCGAGGCGGGCGCCGGATCGGTCACCTTCCACGCCGAGGCCGCCGCCGCGCCCGTACGGACGGCGCGCGAGATCCGCGCCAAGGGCGCCCGTGCCTCGATGGCGCTGAAGCCGGCCACGCCCATCGAGCCGTACGAGGACCTGCTCCCCGAACTCGACATGCTGCTGATCATGACCGTGGAACCGGGCTTCGGCGGCCAGGCGTTCCTCGACATCATGCTGCCGAAGATCCGCCGTACCCGTGAGCTGATCTCCAAGCACGGCCTGGAGATGTGGCTCCAGGTCGACGGCGGCGTATCGGCGTCGACGATCGAGCGGTGCGCCGAGGCGGGGGCGGACGTCTTCGTCGCCGGTTCCGCCGTGTACGGGACGGACGACCCGGCCGCCGCGGTGCGCATGCTGCGCAGTCAGGCGACCGAAGCCACGGCCACCGCGGCCTGGGCATGCAACCACTGAGCCACAGCTCGGTGAACGCCGCCCTTCGGGGCTGATCAAGGTCTCGGTCATCTGACAGGATGAACAGCGAGCCCCGTGTGTGAACAGCAGTGAGGAGAACGCGGTGTCTGCAATGTCGGCGGGCCGGTCAGCCCTGCGGATGGGACCCGCAGAGCTGGTCCAGGCGGCGGCCATGGCCCGCCGCTTCTACCTGGAGGGCAAGTCCAAGATCCAGATCGCCGAGGAGTTCGGCGTCAGCCGCTTCAAGGTGGCCAGGGTCCTGGAGACCGCCCTCGAACGCGATCTCGTACGGATCGAGATCAGGGTGCCCGCCGAGCTGGACGCGGAGCGCTCCGACGCGCTGCGGGCCCGCTACGGCCTGCGGCACGCGGTCGTCGTCGAGTCCCCGGCGGACGCCACCGAGGACGCCCTCCCGGGATCTCCTGGTTTCGCGGGGAGCGCGCCCACCGACCCGGAGAACCTGGGCGAGGTCGCGGCCGACCTGCTCGGCGAACTGGTGACCGAGGGCGACGTGCTCGGCCTGGCCTGGGGCCGGTCCACCATCCACATGGCGGCGGCCCTGCACCAGCTGCCGCCGTGCACGGTCGTCCAGCTGACCGGTGTGTACGACGCCGGCACGGCGGAGCGCGGCTCCGTCGAAGCCGTGCGCCGCGCCGCCCAGGTGTCCGGCGGAGAGGCCCACCCCATCTACGCGCCGATGCTGCTGCCCGACCCGGCGACCGCGGCGGCGCTGCGCAGCCAGACCGGCATCGCCCGCGCCTTCGAGTACTTCGACAAGGTGACCGTCGCGGCCGTCTCCATCGGCTCCTGGGAGCCGGGCATCTCCACCGTCCACGACATGCTCTCCGACGAGGAGCGCGCCCACTACGCCTCGCTGGGCGTCGCGGCCGAGATGTCCGCGCACCTCTTCGACGCCGAGGGCCGCCGGGTCGGGCGCGACCTGGGCGAGCGGTGCATCACCGTCGAGGCCGACCGGCTGCGGCGGGTCCCCGAGGTGGTGGCCATCGCGGGCGGGCTGCGCAAGGCGGCCGCCATCGACGCCGTACTGCGCTCGGGCCTGGTCACCAGCCTCGTCACGGACACCGCCGCGGCGGACTACCTGCTGAACGAGACGGGCACGGCGCCGCGGCCCGCGCTGGACCGGGCGGACCCTGACGGCTGAGCCGGCCGAGCCGGGGACGGTTCCGTTCGGAGGATCCGACAAGTGCGCCCTCCGCGGCCTGGATGTTCAGCCCGGAGGGTGTGCAGGTGTGCTCGTGGGACACTGAAGTACGTGCGTTTTTCCCCGGCTGAAATGCCCGGGGGCCAACTCCGAACGACTGGGATGTTCAGCACGTGCGTTTCCTCAACGATCTGAAGCCGCCGTACGACCTCACGTACGACGACGTATTCATGGTGCCGAGCCGTTCGGCCGTCGGCTCCCGCCAGGGCGTGGACCTCACGTCGCCCGACGGCACCGGCACCACCATCCCGCTGGTCGTGGCCAACATGACCGCGATCGCCGGCCGCCGGATGGCCGAGACCGTGGCCCGCCGCGGCGGGCTCGTCGTCATCCCGCAGGACATTCCGATCGAGGTCGTCACCGAGGTCGTCTCCTGGGTGAAGACGCGCCACCTGGTGCTCGACACCCCGATCGTCCTGGCCCCCTCGCAGACCGTCGCCGACGCGCTGTCGCTGCTCCCCAAGCGGGCGCACGGCGCGGGCGTCGTGGTGGACGCGGAGCGCCGCCCCGTCGGTGTCGTCACCGACCACGACCTGACCGGCGTCGACCGCTTCACGCAGCTGTCCGAGGTCATGTCCCGCGACCTGGTCCTGCTGGACGCCGGAATCGACCCGCGCGAGGCCTTCAACCGGCTCGACCACGCCAACCGCAAGTACGCGCCCGCCGTGGACGGGGACGGCCGTCTCGTCGGTGTCCTGACCCGCAAGGGCGCTCTGCGCGCGACCCTCTACACGCCCGCCACGGACGCGGCCGGCAAGCTGCGCATCGCGGCCGCCGTCGGCATCAACGGCGACGTCGCGGGCAAGGCCAAGCAGCTCCTCGACGCCGGCGTGGACACGCTCGTCGTGGACACCGCGCACGGCCACCAGGAGTCGATGATCGCCGCGGTCAAGGCCGTGCGCGGGCTCGACCCGCAGGTCCCGATCGTCGCGGGCAACATCGTCGCCGCCGAGGGCGTGCGCGACCTCGTCGAGGCCGGCGCGGACATCATCAAGGTCGGTGTGGGCCCCGGCGCCATGTGCACCACCCGCATGATGACCGGCGTGGGCCGGCCGCAGTTCTCCGCCGTCATGGAGTGCGCCGCCGAGGCGAAGAAGTTCGGCAAGCACGTCTGGGCCGACGGCGGCATCCGCCACCCGCGCGACGTCGCGATGGCGCTCGCCGCAGGCGCGTCCAACGTCATGGTCGGCTCCTGGTTCGCCGGTACGTACGAGTCGCCCGGCGACCTCCAGCACTCGGCCGACGGCCGGGCGTACAAGGAGTCCTTCGGCATGGCCTCCGCCCGCGCCGTGCGCAACCGTACGAGCGAGGAGTCGGCGTACGACCGCGCCCGCAAGGCGCTGTTCGAGGAGGGCATCTCCACCTCGCGCATGTTCCTCGACCCGACCCGTCCGGGCGTCGAGGACCTGATCGACTCGATCATCGCGGGTGTCCGCTCCTCGTGCACGTACGCCGGTGCCGCCTCGCTGGAGGAGTTCGCCGAGAAGGCGATCGTCGGTGTGCAGAGCGCCGCCGGTTACGCCGAGGGCAAGCCGCTGCACGCCAGCTGGAGCTGACGCTCCGCGCCCGTACCCGCTCCCGGCCGGTTCCCGCTTCCGCGGGGACCGGCCGCGGTGCTGGAGGGGCTGAACCGGGCCGTGCAGCACATCGAACCGCTTCGGCGCCGCCGAGGCTTCCTACGAGGCGAGCACCGACGTCTCCCGGCCCCCGGCCCCGGCCGGGTCCGCGTCCGGACCGGGGCGGCCGGGGCCGTGTTCACCGCGCACTCGCCCCACTCGGCCTCGCCCGTCCGCGCGTCCTCCATGCGGGCGCCGGCCGTCCGGCCCGCCGACAAGGGCCGCGCCGGGAAGGAACCCGTCGCGGCCGTGGGGCAGACCTGGAGGGCGGCCGGCAACCGCGACCGCCCGGCGAACGGGGGGAAGCGAGTCCCCGGCCGGCCCCCCGGACAACGGGAAAGGCCGGCCCGGCGCCGTCGGCGCCGGGCCGGCCTTTCCGGTGGTGCGTCCCTCCGGGGACGCCGGGTCTTCCGTTCGACGGGGGCTGGTCAGTCCGTACCGAACTCCATCGCGGCGCGGTCCAGCATCTCGTCGTCACCGGAGACCTCGCCACGGGAGGCGATGGCCTCGGCGCCGCCCTCCGGCATGGTGCCGATCAGTCCGGTCGCGGCCGCCTGGGCGGCGCCGATGGCGGGATTGGCGGTGCCGATCAGGCCGAGCCCGGCGTACTGCTCCAGCTTGGCGCGCGAGTCGGCGATGTCGAGGTTGCGCATGGTGAGCTGGCCGATCCGGTCCACCGGGCCGAACGCCGAGTCCTCGGTGCGCTCCATGGACAGTTTGTCCGGGTGGTAGCTGAACGCCGGGCCCGTGGTGTCGAGGATCGAGTAGTCCTCACCGCGCCGCAGCCGCAGCGTCACCTCGCCGGTGACGGCCGTGCCGACCCAGCGCTGCAGCGACTCGCGCACCATCAGCGCCTGCGGGTCCAGCCAGCGGCCCTCGTACATCAGCCGGCCGAGACGCCGCCCCTCGTTGTAGTACTGGGCGAGGGTGTCCTCGTTGTGGATCGCGTTGACCAGGCGCTCGTACGCCGCGTGCAGCAGGGCCATGCCGGGCGCCTCGTAGATGCCGCGGCTCTTGGCCTCGATGATCCGGTTCTCGATCTGGTCGGACATGCCCATGCCGTGACGGCCGCCGATGGCGTTCGCCTCCATCACCAGGTCGACCGGCGAGGTGAACTCCTTGCCGTTGACGGACACCGGGCGGCCCTGGTCGAAGCCGATGGTCACGTCCTCGGTGGGGATCTCGACCGACGGGTCCCAGAACCGCACGCCCATGATGGGCTCCACGGTCTCCACGCCGGTGTCCAGGTGCTCCAGGGTCTTGGCCTCGTGGGTGGCGCCCCAGATGTTGGCGTCGGTGGAGTACGCCTTCTCCGTGCTGTCCCGGTAGGGCAGGTCGTGGGCGAGCAGCCACTCCGACATTTCCTTGCGGCCGCCGAGCTCGGTCACGAAGTCCGCGTCCAGCCAGGGCTTGTAGATCCGCAGGTGGGGGTTGGCGAGCAGTCCGTACCGGTAGAACCGCTCGATGTCGTTGCCCTTGAAGGTCGAGCCGTCGCCCCAGATCTGTACGTCGTCCTCGAGCATCGCCCGGACCAGGAGGGTGCCCGTGACGGCGCGGCCGAGCGGCGTGGTGTTGAAGTAGGCGCGCCCGCCCGAGCGGATGTGGAACGCCCCGCAGGTGAGCGCGGCCAGGCCCTCCTCGACCAGAGCCGCGCGGCAGTCGACCAGGCGGGCGATCTCGGCGCCGTAGGTCTTCGCGCGACCGGGCACCGAGGCGATGTCGGGCTCGTCGTACTGGCCGATGTCGGCGGTGTAGGTGCACGGGACGGCGCCCTTGTCGCGCATCCACGCGACCGCGACCGAGGTATCGAGGCCGCCCGAGAAGGCGATGCCGACGCGCTCGCCGGCGGGAAGGGAGGTGAGGACCTTAGACATAGGAAGAGTATGCATAAATCCGCATGGTCATGCAACGGCGGCTCGGGTTCCGTGTCGTCGGGGCGCGGAAACCGGCCGCGGCGCGGTGCCCCGGAGCGGCAGGCCGGACCGGGCGGGGCTGTCCACCGGCCGCGCACCGCCGTCGTGCGCGGCACCCTCCAGCCGCCGGAGAACCGGCCCGCCGGTCGGTGAAGAACGTGCCGGCCGTGTGCTCGTCCGCGGTTCCCGACGTCTGAAGCGAGCCGGGGCGGCCGAGGGAAACCGCGAACGCGTCGAGGCCCCGCAGGGCCTCGACGCGTTCGCGGAGAGGGGCGTCGATCTCACGGGAGGGCAGGTCCACCCGCCGATTCGACCCCCACGCCCGGCCCCCGGCCCGGCGCCCGCGGCCGGCGGCCGGAACCTACGACCGCGGCGGATCGAGTGGCCGGGCGTCCCGGCGGAACAGAGCCGTCCAGAGGAAGGGTTCGCCGAAGGACGGGGACTCGGGCGGCTCGTCGCGCATGCGGCGCAGTTCGATCTCCGTCAGGTCGGAGAAGATCCAGCGCAGGGACTCCGGCGTGTAGGCGAGGCCGCCTTGGAGGCCGGACTGGCGGTAGAAGTCGCAGTCGGGGAGTTCGGACCCCATCGCGCCGGCCGCGAAGCCGGTCAGGGCGAAATGCCCGCCGGGCGCGAGGGCCCGGTCGAGAAGGGCGAGGTAGCTGACGCGGCGGTGCGGCGGCAGGTGGTGGAAGCAGCCGGAATCGTAGATCAGGTCGTACGGACCGCCCAGCTCGGTGCCGGTGCCGGTGAGGGCGAAGGCGTCGCCGCAGTGGAACCGTACGTCGGCCCCCGCCTCGCGGGCGCGGTCCTCGGCCCAGGCGACGGCTGTCGGGGAGAGGTCGACCGCGTCCACCTCGAAGCCCAGCGAGGCGAGGTGGAGCGCGTTGCGGCCCGGGCCGCAGCCCAGGTCGAGGGCGCGGCCCCCGGCGACCAGGCCGCGGTCGACGTACGAGACCAGGTTCTCGTCCGGCTTCGCCACGAAGAACGGCACCGGCTTCGAGCGGTCCGCGTAGAAACCGTCCCACCAGGAAGCCCCGTCGGCCGTCCAGCGGTCCGTCTCCGGCGCGAACAGGCCGTCCAGAAGCCTCAGGACGTCGTCCACCGTACGTATGTTCCGGTCCATCCGGTCCCCTTTCCCCATCGGGAAATTTTAGGCCCGGATGAAGAAAAACCCCAGGTCGGACGGTATGCAGGGAATGCGTGACCGGCTGCATGAAGGGCTCGGAGGAGGGTGGGGGCAAGCCGGGGTCCGCAGGTGACGCCCCAGCGCGCCCACACCCTCGCCGAAGGCCGTCACGACGGCAATCCCGGCCGGGCCGGCCCGGGTTTTCCGGGCGGTCCGCCGGGTGCGCCGCCCTCTCGGGGCATGCGCCGCCCTCCTGGGGCCGTACGCCTAGTACGCCTGCGCCGGGCGTGGCCAGACCGCCCGTACTCGCTTGCCTTCGGGGAGCGGCCTGACCTCCACCCGCCCCGCGAGCCGGTGCACCATGTGCCAGCCGAACCCGCCGCCGCCGGAGAAGTCCGGTTCGCGGGCCACGGGAGGCTGGTCGCTGGAGTCGTCCATCTCGACCACCAGCTCCTCCGGGCCCGCGAAGAGGGTGAGGCGCCACCAGCCGGAGGTGTGCCGGACGGCGTTGGTCACCAGTTCGCTGACCACGAGCAGCACGGCGTCGAGGTCGGCCCAGGGGCAGTGCTGGGTCAGGTAATCGGCGGCGGCCTCCCGGGCTGTCGCGCTGTTCTCCTGCGGTGAATCCAGGACAACCATGGGCGGCTCCTCAGTCATCACGGGCTCACTTACCCGGTCTTCGCGATCCCATGACCCTCTGACCTCCCTGATTCTCACGCCGTGGGCGAACGCGGTGCGGCGCCTCAGAGGGTCCTGCGGTCCGACGGCCCGACGAAGCGCGCCTCGCGCAGGGCGGAGGCGACCGCGTCGGCCATGAGGGCGTGGCCCGCGTCGTTCGGGTGCAGGCCGTCCGCGAGGTGTCCGGGGCCGAGGACGCCGAGGCCGGGAAGCAGGGCCAGCCGGTCGTCGCCCGCGGCGACGTCGGTCAGGACGGCCTCCTCCAGGGCGGTGCGCAGGTCGGCGAGGGTGGCGCCCAGGGCGTTGGGGGTCCGTTCCGCCTCGGGGCGCAGGACGGGGGAGAGGACCAGGAGCGGGGTGTCCGGGTGCCCCTGGCGTACGAGGCCGACGAAGGCCCGCACCGTCTCGTGCAGCAGGGGCGCCGAGAAGGGGGTGCGGGACCAGCAGTTGGTGCCGAAGGCGAGGGTCAGAAGATCGGCGGGCAGGCCCGCGAGCTGCTGGGCGACGGCGAGTTCGCCGCGGCCCGCGCCGGCGTGGCCGAGGTTCACGGTGTCCAGGCCGAGCGTACGGCCGGCCGCGGCGGGCCAGGCGTGGGCGGGGCGGGTGGACCACCAGCCCTCGGTGATGGAGTCGCCGTGCACCAGCCAGCGGGGCTGGGGCGGCGCAGGGGCTATGGAGCCCCCGGCCGGACGCAGGCCGAGGATCTCCGGGCACTGGCTCTCCGGCGGGTGGACCGTGAACCGGCCCGGGCGGTCCGGCAGCCCGATCCGTACGACCGCCTCCCGCGCCGGAGCCTCGGTGACCTCCGCCACGAGAGCGTCGCCGTGCCACAGCGCGAAGGTGTGCGCGAGGTCGCGCAGGGCGCTGCCGGGACCGGGCAGGGCCGCGCGGTAGCGGATGTCCACGGCGGTGGCGCCGTGCGCCGTGAACTCCAGCCGTACGCCGACGGGGACGGCGGAGCGCTCCACGGTGTCCCACGGCAGCCGGCCCAGGTCGGCGGGGTCGGCGCGCACGGCGCGCAGGCCGTCGCGCCAGGCGACGCCACGCAGGAAGGGGGTGGGATCCAGCCACTCCGCCGCGTCTGCCCGGTCCACGGGGCCTGTCCGGTCCGCATGGTCTGTCCGGTCCGTTGTCGTCATCGTTCGCCTCCGGTCGTCGTGTGCGGGGGTGCGGAAGGGGGTGTGCAAGAGGTGGGTACGGAGCGTGCGCCGTACCGGACAAAACGGAAATCGAAAGGTGAGGCGCAACAAAGAGCCATCTGTCGCGGTTGTGCGCAATGATCGTCCGCCGATACGCAAGGTTGCTGCATTACGGACGGGAACACACTCCTCGTAGGCTTCGCGCTGTACGTGGAGTGGCGGGGACCGCCTGCTCGGCGGTTCCCGAGCTCCGGGCTGTTCTCACGCCCCGAGCGGACCGCCGCGGTCGCCGCCTTCCCGATCGGCAGCGATAAGGAGCCACCCCAGTGTTGGACGCAGCGCCACCCGTCACTCCCCAACCGGAATCCAAGCGTCCGCAGCTTGGCAGCCGGCTGATGCGGCGCAAGCCCGTCGAGCAGCTCGTCGCCGAGGGCGGCCAGGGTGAAGGCGGCTCGCTCCGCCGCTCGCTCACCATGTGGCAGCTGACGATGATCAGCATCGGTGCCACGCTCGGCACCGGAATCTTCGTCGTCCTCGGCGAGGCCACCCCCCTGGCCGGACCCGCCGTCGCGATCTCGTTCGTCATCGCCGGACTCACCGCCCTCTTCTCGGCGCTCTCCTACGCGGAGCTGGCCGGCTCCATACCGGTGTCCGGTTCCTCGTACTCCTACTCGTACGCGACCATGGGCGAAGTCGTCGCGTGGATCTGCGGCTGGTGCCTGGTGCTCGAGTACGGCGTCTCCGTCGCGGCCGTCGCCGTCGGCTGGGGCGAGTACCTCAACGAGCTGCTCGACGGCACGATCGGCGTCACCATCCCCGAGAGCGTGTCCGCCCCGCTCGGCGAGGGCGGCTTCATCAACCTGCCGGCGCTCGTCGTCATCCTGCTCGCCATGGTCTTCCTGATGGGCGGCGCCAAGGAGAGCGCCCGCGTCAACACGATCATGGTTCTCATCAAGATCGCCACGCTGGTGCTCTTCTGCGTGATCGGCTTCATGGGCATCAAGGCGGGCAACTACGCCCCCCTGGCCCCGCTCGGCGTGACCGGGATCAGCGCCGCCGCGGCCACCCTCTTCTTCTCGTACATCGGCTTCGACGCCGCCTCCACCGCCGGTGAGGAGGCCAAGAACCCCAAGAAGGACCTGCCGCGCGCGATCATGCTGTCGCTGCTGATCGTCACCGTCCTCTACTGCCTGGTCGCCCTGGTCGCCGTCGGCGCCATGCCGTGGCAGGACTTCGAGGGCACCGAGGCGGCGCTCGCGCAGATCATGAAGGACGTCACGGGTCACAGCTTCTGGGGCGTGGTCCTCGCCGCCGGCGCGGTCGTGGCCATCGCGAGCGTCGTCTTCGCCGTGCTGTACGGCCAGACCCGCATCCTCTTCGCGATGTCGCGCGACGGCCTGGTCCCCAAGGTCTTCGCCAAGGTCGACGCGCGCACCGGCACGCCGAAGGCGAACGTGGTCATCGTGTCGCTCTTCTGCGGCGTCCTCGCGGCGTTCATCCCGCTCGGCGAACTGGCCAACGCCACCAGCATCGGCACCCTCTTCGCCTTCGCACTGGTGAATGTCGCCGTGGTCATCCTGCGGTACAAGCGGCCGGAGATGCCGCGCACCTTCCGGGTGGCACTGTTCCCGGTGACGCCGATCCTGGGCTTCGCCTTCTGCGCGTACATGATGTACAGCCTGCCCGGCAAGACCTGGGCCTACTTCGGTGGCTGGATGGTCGCCGGGCTCGTGTTCTACTTCTTCTACGGCCTTCGCCGCTCCAGTCTGGCCACCGCAGAGAAGTGATCCACCCGTAGTGCGACTGAACGATCTCGACGAACGCATCGTGCACGCCCTCGCCGAGGATGCCCGCCGCAGTTACGCGGACATCGGCTCCGAGGTCGGTCTCTCCGCTCCCGCCGTCAAACGGCGGGTGGACCGGCTGCGCGCCGAGGGAGCGATCACCGGGTTCACCGTACGGGTGGACCCGGCCGCCCTCGGCTGGGAGACCGAAGGCTTCATCGAGATGTACTGCCGCCACAACACGTCCCCCGAGGACATCCGTCGTGGCCTGTCGCGCTACCCGGAGGTGGTGTCCGCGTCGACCGTCACCGGCGACGCGGACGCCGTCGTCCAGATCTTCGCCTCCGACATGCGCCACTTCGAGCGGGTGCTGGAGCGGATCGCGGGGGAGCCGTTCGTGGAGCGCACCAAGTCGGTGCTCGTGCTGTCCCCGCTGCTCAGGCGCTTCTCTTCGGGCTCTCCCGCCTAGCCCTTCGCGGGGGCCTGCTCGTACCGCGGCTGCCAGGGCAGCGGCTTGAAGCCGCCCGAACCCGCCCGTGTCTTCTCGAACGGGGCGGAACTCACGCACATGGGCGGTTCCTGCTTCTCCGCGTCACGGCCGATCCAGCTGTGGCCCGGACGGTCGGTCCTCCCCCGGTCGTGGACCGGGATCCCGACCCGCTCGCCCTTGTCCGGCCGGTCGGTGCCGGTGATGACGCCGGTGACCGCGGCGGCCTTGCCGCCCGTCACGAGACAGTCGACCTTTCCCCGGGCCCGGCCCGAGGCGCCGTCCGGGAAGACGTGCTCGAAGCGGAAGGTGCCGTACGCCTTCTCCGGCCCCATGGTGTCCTCCGCCGCCGAACGCGCGTGGAAGGTGAACGTGATGTCGTCCCCGGCCGGCCGGTGGGGCTTCGCCGCGCCCGCCGGCGCCGCCGCCTCGCGCTCCTCGCCACGCGCGACCTCGTCCCCGGAGGCGAGAGCGGTGCCGGCGGCCCCGGCGGTGACCAGCGGTGCGGCGCCGAACGCGGCGATCTTCGCAGGCGGCGGATCGAACGGTTCATGACAGCTCCTCGGCCGGGTGGTCCGGCTGTTGTCCGGACGTCCCGCACTCTTCCGCCGGCCCGCCCCGCGCACATCGTGCCGGAGCACGCGCCGCCGTCCGCCGGGCGGCGGGAGCCCGGCCCGTACGGTCCGCCCCGGGGTGGACGGACCGTACGACCCCAGTCCCACCGGCAGGCACGCAACGAATCGCCGCCGTGCGCCGTGATTGCGCAACGGATCGACGGTCGGTCCGCAACGGTCGCGCCTTGTCCGGGGACGAGCGCGGCCCGTACCGTCTTAACGTCTCCCGCGCGTCCCCCATCTGCCCGAGGTCTGCCATGCCGCCGCTCCGCACCGCACTGCTCCAGAGCTCCGGCCGTCCCGGCTCCGTCGAAGCGAACCTCAAGGTCCTCGACGAGGCCGCGGGCCGTGCGGCAGCGGCCGGCGCCGGACTGCTGGTCTGCCCGGAGATGTTCCTGACCGGCTACGCCATCGGCGCGGACGTGCACCGGCTGGCCGAGCCCGCCGACGGGGAGTCGGCCGACGCCGTCGCCGACATCGCCGTGCGCCACGGCCTCGCCGTCCACTACGGCTACCCGGAGCGCGACGGCGAGCACGTCTACAACTCCGCCCAGCTGATCGGCCCCGACGGCGCCCGCCTCGCGAACTACCGCAAGACCCACCTCTTCGGCTGCTTCGAGCAGGAGTGGTTCACCCCCGGCGACGACACGGTCGTCCAGGCGGAGCTCGGCGGCCTGCGCATCGGCCTCATGATCTGTTACGACGTGGAATTCCCGGAGAACGTCCGGGCCCACGCGCTCGCGGGCACCGACCTGCTGCTGGTGCCGACCGCCCAGATGCACCCGTTCCAGTTCGTCGCGGAGTCCGTCGTCCCCGTGCGGGCCTTCGAGAACCAGATGTACGTGGCCTACGTGAACCGGACCGGTCCCGAGGGCGAGTTCGAGTTCGTCGGGCTCAGCTGCCTGGCCGGCCCCGACGGCGCCTCCCGCGCCCGCGCCGGCCGCGGCGAGGAGCTGGTGTTCGGCGACGCCGACCCCGACTTCCTGCGGGCCTCGCGCGAGAACAACCCGTACCTGCGCGACCGCCGGCCCGGTCTGTACGCGTCCCTGGCCTGACGCTCCCGCTCCGCCCCGCCGCCTTCTTTCCCGCTTTTCGCAAGGAGTCCGTACCCCATGACGTCCACGGTGCCCAACGCCGTCCAGCACACCGACGCGCAGCCGCCGATCACCATGTTCGGTCCGGACTTCCCCTACGCGTACGACGACTTCCTCGCGCACCCGGCGGGCCTCGGCCAGATACCGGCGACCGAGCACGGCACCGAGGTCGCGGTCATCGGCGGCGGCCTGTCCGGCGTCATCGCCGCGTACGAGCTGATGAAGATGGGCCTCAAGCCCGTCGTCTACGAGGCCGACCAGATCGGCGGCCGGCTGCGCACCGTCGGCTTCGAGGGCTGCGACGAGTCGCTGACCGCCGAGATGGGCGCGATGCGCTTCCCGCCGTCCTCCACGGCGCTCCAGCACTACATCGACCTGGTGGGACTGGAGACCAAGGCGTTCCCGAACCCGCTGGCGCCCGAGACCCCGTCGACCGTCGTCGACCTCAAGGGCGAGTCGCACTACGCCGTGACCGTCGACGACCTGCCGCAGGTCTACCGCGACGTCATGAACGCCTGGAACGCCTGCCTCGAAGAGGGCGCCGACTTCTCCGACATGAACCAGGCCATGCGGGAGCGCGACGTACCGCGCATCCGTGAGATCTGGGCCGAGCTCGTCGAGAAGCTCGACAACCAGACCTTCTACGGCTTCCTCTGCGACTCCGAGGCGTTCAAGTCCTTCCGCCACCGCGAGATCTTCGGCCAGGTCGGTTTCGGTACGGGGGGCTGGGACACCGACTTCCCGAACTCCATCCTGGAGATCCTGCGCGTCGTCTACACCGAGGCGGACGACCACCACCGCGGCATCGTCGGCGGCAGCCAGCAGCTCCCCGTCCGGCTGTGGGAGCGCGAGCCGGCCAAGCTCGTGCACTGGCCGCTCGGTACGTCGCTGAAGTCGCTCCACGAGGGCGAGCCGAAGCCCGCCGTGACGCGCCTGCACCGTACGGCCGGCAACCGGATCACCGTCACCGACGCCTCCGGGGACATCCGGACGTACCAGGCGGCGATCTTCACCGCGCAGTCCTGGATGCTGCTCTCCAAGATCACCTGTGACGACTCGCTGTTCCCCATCGACCACTGGACGGCGATGGAGCGCACCCACTACATGGAGTCGTCCAAGCTGTTCGTGCCCGTCGACCGGCCGTTCTGGCTGGACAAGGACGAGGAGACCGGCCGTGACGTCATGTCGATGACGCTCACCGACCGGATGACGCGCGGTACGTACCTGCTGGACGACGGGCCGGACAAGCCGGCCACCATCTGCCTCTCGTACACCTGGTGCGACGACAGCCTCAAGTGGCTGCCGCTGACCGCCCACGAGCGGATGGAGGTCATGCTGAAGTCCCTCGGCGAGATCTACCCGAAGGTCGACATCCGCCGTCACATCATCGGCAACCCGGTGACGGTGTCGTGGGAGAACGAGCCGTACTTCATGGGCGCCTTCAAGGCGAACCTGCCGGGCCACTACCGCTACCAGCGCCGTCTGTTCACCCACTTCATGCAGGACCGCCTCCCCGAGGACAAGCGCGGCATCTTCCTCGCGGGCGACGACATCTCCTGGACGGCCGGGTGGGCCGAGGGCGCCGTGCAGACCGCGCTGAACGCGGTGTGGGGCGTCATGCACCACTTCGGTGGTACGACCGACCCGGCGAACCCGGGGCCCGGCGACGTCTACGACGAGATCGCCCCGGTCGAGCTGCCGGAGGACTGAGCCGGGGGACCGGGCCGGGCCGCCGGGTCCGGTGACCGAGAACGTGCCCCCGGGGCCGGCCGTGATCCGGTCGGCCCCGGGCGGTCATCAACCGGCGGCCACCAACCGGACGGTCATCAACCGGGCAGCCCCCGGTGACGCGTCTCATGGGGAAGTGGGGGCCGGGGGCAGAGGACGGGGAGTCAGTCGCAGTCGGGCAGCGGCGTCAGCAGCATCCGCCCGACCAGCCCCACCCCCGCGTCCAGCCGTTCCCTGAAGTCCTCCGCCAGGTCCGGCAGTCCCCGCAGGCCCCACAGCAGCCGGGCGCCCGACCAGGCGGCGTCGCGGGCCCGTTCCAGGCTCCACGAGCCGAGCAGGTGCGTCAGGGGATCGGTGATTTCCAGCAGGTCGGGGCCCGGCATCAGCTCCTCGCGGATACGCTCCTCCAGCGCCGCGAGCGTGTCGCCCACCCGGTCGAAGTCCCCCTCCAGGTCGGCCGGCCGGCAGCCGAGCGCATGGCAGGTGTCGACCACGGCCAGCGCCAGATCGTGTCCGATGTGCGCGTTGATCCCCGCGAGCGCGAACTGCAGCGGCCGTACGCCCGGGTGGCGCCGGTACTGCAGCAGCGGCCGCCAGCAGGCGGGCGCACGCCGTCCCGCCGCCGAGGCGTCGACGGCCGTCAGGTAGCGCTCGGCGAAGACGACGTCGAGGGTGGCGGCGGTGCGGGCGTCGGGGAACAGGCCGGTGTCGATGCGCCGGTCGATCTCCTCGGTGACCGCCAGATAGACCCGGTTGAAGACCGCGAGACCGTCCGACGGCGGCCACTCGCAGCGGAAGGAACGCATCCGCGCCACGACCGTGTCGACCGAGGTACGGGTGCGGTCCGCCTGAGCTGGGAAGTGCTCGATCTTCGCCATACGGGCAGCGTCCCAGCCCTGGGCTTTTCGCCGGGCGCCGTCGGCCGGGTCTTCCCCAGAACGGGGGAACGGACCGCCCGCGGGTGCCGGAGGATCGGCCGTGCGGGGGAGTACAGGGGGGCGGGGACGATCGTCGCCCCGGACTGCGCCTGTCGGCTGGCACGGGGCGACCGACAGGACCACTGGCCCGGTGCGCAGTCGCTGGGTGCCGTGATTTCCCCCGAGCGCGGCTTTCGAGGAGGAGGACCTCCTGAGGGCCCGCCGCCCGGCTTCCCCGCCCTGCGGCTGTCGACGAAACGGCGTACGGCCTGGAACGGACCCCGGCCCCCGGCTCTCGGCCCCGTCCTCAGTGGCCGGACGGACCGGTTCTTCCGGTCTCCGTGTCGTACGTCGACGTGCCCGCGTCCAGCAGCGGTTCCTGCTCCTTCAGGTGGGCGGGGGCCAGGGCGCGCAGGACGTGGTAGCCGGTGATGACGACGATCGTGCCGAGCGCGATGCCGCTCAGTTCGAAGTTGTCGGTGATCTTCAGGCTGACACCGCCGACGCCGATGATGATGCCCGCCGCGGCCGGCACCAGGTTCAGCGGATTGCGCAGGTCCACCCGGGCATTGGTCCAGATCTGCGCCCCGAGCAGGCCGATCATGCCGTACAGGATGACGGTGATGCCGCCGAGGACACCGCCGGGGATGGCCGCCACGACCGCGCCGAACTTGGGGCAGAGGCCGAAGAGCAGCGCGAAACCGGCGGCGGCCCAGTAGGCGGCGGTCGAGTAGACGCGGGTGGCCGCCATGACCCCGATGTTCTCGGAGTACGTCGTGTTGGGCGGCCCGCCCACGGCGGTGGACAGCATGGACGCGGCGCCGTCGGCCGCGATGGCGGTGCCGAGCTTGTCGTCGAGGGAGTCGCCGGTCATCTCGCCGACGGCCTTGACGTGCCCGGCGTTCTCGGCGATCAGCGCGATGACGACGGGCAGCGCGACGAGGATCGCCGACCACTCGAAGCTCGGCGCGTGGAAGGAGGGGAGGCCGATCCAGTCGGCCTGGCCGACCGCGGAGAGGTCGAGCCGCCAGTGGTCCACCGCCTCGGTGCCGCCCGCGGGCGAGTGGATCTTGCCGAAGAGCCGGTCGAAGAGCCAGGAGATCCCGTACCCGAAGAGCAGGCCGAGGAAGATCGCGACGCGGGAGAAGAAGCCGCGCAGGCAGACCACGGCCAGTCCGGTGAAGACCATCACCAGCAGGGCCGTCCACTGGTCCTGCGGCCAGTACGTCGACGCCGTGACCGGGGCCAGGTTGAAGCCGATCAGCATGACGACGGCGCCGGTGACGACCGGAGGCATCGCCGCGTGGATGATGCGGGCGCCGAACCTCTGCACGGCGAGGCCGGCGAGGAAGAGCGCCAGGCCGACGACCAGGACCGCGCCGGTGACGGTGGCGCTGTCGCCGCCGGAGGCGCGGATGGCGGCGGCCACCCCGACGAAGGAGAGCGAGCAGCCGAGGTAGCTGGGCACCCTGCCGCGGGTGGCCAGCAGGAAGACGACCGTCGCGACACCGGACATCATGATGGCCAGGTTGGGGTCCAGGCCCATGAGGACCGGAGCGACGAACGACGCCCCGAACATGGCCACCACGTGCTGGGCGCCGAGCCCGGCCGTACGGGGCCACGACAGGCGCTCGTCGGGGCGTACGACGGCTCCGGGAGCGGGGGTCCGCCCGTCGCCGTGCAGGGTCCAGC
Source organism: Streptomyces enissocaesilis (assembly GCF_039533765.1). Classification (NCBI taxonomy): domain Bacteria; kingdom Bacillati; phylum Actinomycetota; class Actinomycetes; order Kitasatosporales; family Streptomycetaceae; genus Streptomyces; species Streptomyces enissocaesilis. The sequence continues at coordinate 40,163 of NZ_BAAAUD010000008.1, forward strand.
GCACCCCGAGCTTCATCGTGGCTCCTGTACAGACAGATTCGGTCAGAAATGGACCAAGCCATGCTAAGGCCGAAAACAACCTGCACTCGCCCTACGGAGCGGCACCCCTCCAGCCCGACCGGCGTTTGAGGTCCGGGGCCCGAGGCCCGGCGTCCGGAGAGGAACTCCGGTGACCAGTGAGCGAGGAGCCCCGGTGAGGGGGCCCAGTGAGGGAAGGGGCCCCGGTAGGGTAAAAGGGGCCCCGTGCGACACGTACCGCCTAGTCCTTCGTGACGGTGGTGGCCGGGGCGGCGGCATCGCTTCGGGTGCCCGCCGGGACGCGGCCCGCGCCGCGCAGTACCCCCGCCCCCACCACCAGGCCGAACGCCAGCACTGTGACCACCCCGAAGGAGACCACCAGCGACGTCGCGTCGGCGACCGCGCCGATCGCCGACGGGGCGATCAGCCCCGACGTGTACGTGATGGTCGCGACGCCCGCGATGGCCTGACTCGGATTCGGCCCGCTGCGTCCCGCCGCGGCGAAGGCCAGCGGTACGACCACCGCGACGCCCAGGCCCAACAGCCCGAACCCGGCCATCGCGAGCGCCGGGTGGGGCGCCGCGACGACCAGTGCGCCACCGGCCGTCGCCGCGACGCCGCCCACCCGGACCGTACGTACCGGGCCGAAGCGGTCGACCACCCGGTCCCCGGCCAGCCGCGCCACCGCCATCGTCAGCGCGAACGCGGTCGTCGACGCGGCCGCCAGGCCCGGTGAGGTGTCCAGCACGTCCCGCAGGTAGACCGCCGACCAGTCCAGGCTCGCGCCCTCGGCGAAGACCGCGCAGAATCCGACCGCGCCGATCACCAGCGCCGACCTCGGCGGCAGCGCGAAGCGCGGCGGAGCCTCCTCGTCCGGTGCGCTGCGCAGGTCGAGCACCCCCTGGCAGGCGACGAGGCCGAGGGCGGTCAGCACGGCGGCGGCGAGCGCGTGGTGCAGCCTCGCGTCACTGCCGAGGTGCGCGGCGAGCGTTCCCGCGGCCGAGCCGATCAGCGCGCCCGCGCTCCACATGCCGTGCAGCCCCGACATGATCGACTTGTCGAGCCGGTTCTCGATCTCGACCCCGAGGGCGTTCATCGCCACGTCCGACATGCCCGCCGTCGCGCCGTACGCGAAGAGCGCGGCGCACAGCGCGAGCAGGTTCGGTGCCAGCGCGGGCAGCGTCAGCGAGAGCGTCCACAGCACGAGCAGGCCACGCAGCGCGCCGCGCGCTCCGAACCGGTGGCTGATCGCGCCGGCCAGCGGCATCGCCACCGAGGCGCCGATCGCCGGGAAGGCCAGCGCGAGGCCCAGCTGTCCCGCGCTGACGCCGGTGTGGTCCACGATCCAGGGGATGCGGGTGGCGAAACTGCCGGTGACCGCGCCGTGCACACAGAAGACGGCGGCCACGGCGTACCGCGCCCGCTTCAACCGCTCCTGACTGAAGACCATGTCGTCCGGCATCCGTGGTGCCCTCCCCGGTGCGTCCCTCGCGTCCAACGTGCCGAAGTAAACTATCAGGGAGCCTGCCTGATAAATAGATCTGAGAGGATCCCCGGCATGCCCGCATCACCGAGTACCGCCCGGGCCATCAACGACCGGTTCGCCCTCAAGCTGCTCCAGGACGAGGGCCCGTTGACGGCGGCACAGCTCAAAACGCTGACCGGGCTCTCCCGCCCCTCCGTCGCCGACCTGGTCGAACGGCTCCAGGGCGCGGGCCTGATCACCGTGGTGGGGGAGGCGGGTGCCCAGCGCCGGGGCCCCAATGCCAGGCTGTACGGGATCATCGCGGACCGCGCGCACCTGGCCGCGCTCGACGTGCGCACCGAGGGCCTCTCCGTCGTCGTCGCCGACCTGCTCGGCGCCACTCTCGCCGAGGCGACCCTGCCGATCGACGCCGACGTCACCGGCACGGAACCCGCCGTCGAACAGGCGGTGGCGCTGCTGGAACGCACCGCCCGCGAGGCGGGGGTGCGGCGGCTGCACAGCGTCGGGATCGGCGCGCCGGGCCTGATCGACCCGGCCACCGGCGAACTCCGCGCCACCACGGGCCTTCCCGCCTGGCACCGCCGACTGGTGACCGCCCTCCAGGAGCGCCTGCCCGCCACGGTGCTGGTGGAGAACGAGACCAACCTCGCCGCCGTCGCGGAACACCGGCTCGGCGCGGCCCGCGACCGCGACACCTTCGTGCTGCTCTGGCTGGGCCGCGGCGTGGGCGCGGCGCTCATGCTCGACGGCAGGATCCGCCGCGGGGTCTCCGGCGGCGCGGGCGAGGTCGGTTTCCTGCCGGTGCCCGGCACCGTGGGCCTGCCGTCGGCGACGGACTGCGGCGGCGGGTTCCACTCCCTGGCCGGCGGCGCCGCGATCGGCGCGCTCGCCGCGCGGCACGGCCTCGGGACGGCCGGGGCCGCTTCCGCCGCGGCCGGCGTACGGGCGGCCCTGGCCGCGGGCCCTCGCGGCGAGGCGTTCCTCGACGCCCTCGCCGGGCACCTGGCCGTCGGGGCGGCCGCCGTCTCCGCGGTCCTCGACCCGGGCTGTGTCCTCCTGGGCGGCGAGACCGGCCACGCCGGGGGCGCGGCCCTCGCCGAGCGCGTGGCCGGCCGGCTGGCCGCGATGTCGCCGCTGCGCACGGAAGTGCGGTCCGGGGAACTGGGCGACGGCGCGGTGCTCCGGGGCGCGCTGCTCGCGGCGAGGGACGCGGTCCAGGACGACGTGTTCGCGCCCCGGGGCTGACCGGGGCGCGAACACGGAGGCCGGGAGGGGACCCGGCGGCGGGAAGGGCCGGTCTCCGCCGCCGGGCGTTCAGCCGGAGCTCAGCAGGTTCAGCAGGCGCCGAGGTCCTGCCAGACTCCCCACTCACCGGTGGTACCCGGCTCTTCGCCCTTGGTCCACCACTTGGACTTCCACTGGTGCGACTTGTGGGACACGGTCGTACCGCTGCCGTACTCCGACGAAGCGCTCCACGTGGGCGCGGCGCACGGCCCGCCCGGGCTGGGCGTCGGGCTGGGGCCCGGCCCCGGCCCGGGATCCGTCCCCGGGTCCACCACCGTCGTACCGCGTGCCAGGTCCCCTGCCAGGGCGTAGGACCGGCCGCCGAAGGTCACCGTCCAGTTCGACGGGGTCGACGTCGGCAGGTAGTAGACGAAGTCCAGCTCGACCGAGGCGCCCGGCGCCAGCGTCTGCCAGGCCGGCAGCTTCAGCGAGACGCGGTTGTAGTCGCCCTTGAGGCCGCCGATGTTGTTGGCGGCGGTGTGGTCGCTGCGCACGATCTTCGTGTTGAAGCCGGACTGGTCCTTGGCGTTGGCCGGCGCGGAGGTCGCGTAGTCGAACTGGAACTCCGTACCGCCGGGCAGCGCCGTCCTCGAGTTGTTCGTGATCTTCAGCTTGGGGCTGATGGGATAGTTCGAGTCCCCGAGCGGGAACTGCCCGAAGTCCACGCCGATGTCGAGCGCCTTCGCCGGCAGGTCGATCGTGGACCGCTTCGCGCCGTACGGCGAGGCCGACTTGAACTTCTCGTACATCGCCGTCGTCAGCGAGTCACCGATCTCGTACTGGCCCTTGGTCGCGTTCCAGTCGTAGTCGCCCGCGAGCTCCCAGACCATCGTGCCGCCGATGCCCTTGTCGACCACGTAGTCGGCCTTCGCCCTGACCGACTGCTCGTCCTCCGTCGACAGGAAGACCTTCTTCTGCGCGTTCCACAGCCAGGGCGCGACGAGCGTCGAGTCGTACTTGCGGACGTACGTGCCCGTCAGCTTGGTGTCGGCGGGGAAGCCGTACCGGGTGACGTAGTCCCCGACGACGCCCTTCTCCAGGTTCTTCGCGTGCCACATCGGGTTGGAACCGGCCGGGGACTCCTTGCCCGCCGTGTCCTTGTCGTGCCACAGGTTGTCGATGCCGACCGCGCCGTCGCCGCACTTGGTCAGCCCCGCGCCGGCCGGACAGTTCGTGGCGGGCGCCCTGCCCCACAGCCCGTCCGTACCGCCCTGGACGTTCTTGTGCCCGCGGGTGTAGTAGGGCAGACCGATGTTGATGCGGCCGGCCGGCATCGAGCCGCGGAAGTAGTGGTACGCCCAGTCGGTGTTCAGATAGCCGACGCCGCCGTACTGCGCGGTGGAGTACACGCCCGCGGCCGCCAGTTCGGCGTCCTTGCCGTCGTCGAAGAGCGAGGCGTTGGGACCGACGTACTCGTTCCAGGCGCCGTGCAGGTCGTACGACATGATGTTGACGTAATCCAGGTACTTCTGGACCTGGAACGTCTCCATCCCGCGCAGCAGGTAGCCCGACGAAGGCGCGGCCACGGTCAGCAGGTAGTGCTTGCCGTCGGCGGCGCCCGCCCGGTCGAGCTTCTCGCGCAGCGACTTCATCAGCGCGGCGTAGCCCTTGACCAGCCCGGCGCGGCGCGCGTTCGAGAACGAGAAGTCCAGCGGATTGCCCGCGTCCTTCATCGTCGTCGGGTACTCGTAGTCGATGTCGACGCCGTTGAAGCCGTATTTCTTGATGAACGCGACCGTCGAGTCGGCGAACGTGTCGATGCCCGCCTGGTTGACCGACCCGTCCGCGTGGGTCGCCATCGAGTAGAAGCCGCCGGAGTTCACCCGGTCGCCGCTGTCGGCGAAGTAGCCACCGGTCTCGGCCCAACCGCCCACCGAGACGAGCGTCTTGACGTCGGGGTGCTTCTTCTTGAATTTGTTCAGCAGGTTGAAGTGACCCTTGTAGCCGTACGCCGGGTCCATCTCCGCACCGGCCACGCCCGGCCAGGTCATCCCGGTCGCGGCGTTCTTCTCGCTGTCGGAGCCGACCGAGATCCTGTGGTCGCTCCCGATGTGCGCGAAGGCGTAGTTGAGGTGGGTGACCTTGTCCCAGGGGATGTCGGAGGCGAGGTAGGCGGGTTCGCCGTTCTTGCCCGTACGCCAGCCGGTGAAGTAGCCGATGACGCGGCGCTGGTGGTCGGCGCCCATCTTCTCGCGGCCCTCGGTGTCGTAGACCGAGCAGTACGGGACGTCGACGCCCGGGGTCCTGTACAGCCCGTCCGGACGGCAGGACTCGTTGTCGGCGGCGTGCGAGACGCCTGCGGTGAGCGAACTGAGCAGGAGCCCGGCGACGGCGGCGCCGGCGGCGAGCAGGGAGGTTCTCGCTCGGGTGGGGGACAGCACGATCGGTTCCTCCTGGGGAGGGTCGGCCTGGCGCAACGAACGATGGGTGATCGTCTTGTGGCGCAGACGTTAAGAGGACTAGACCAGACCGTCAATAGGTACGGACCAATCTCCTGTGAGCCGGGCCACAAGAGATCGTGTGCATGGCGTCAGGCCGGGCATGGCACACTGACCGTGTACCAGCAGCAGCGCACTCCGGGGTCGGTGTAATTCCGAACCGGCGGTTACAGTCCGCGACCCGGTCACCTCCAGTGACCGGTTGAACAGGTGAAATTCCTGTACCGACGGTGAAAGTCCGGATGGGAGGCAGTGCGCGGCGGGCCGTCACAGGCCATGGGTACGCCGCTGTCGGCGGTGCTCGGCTCGTCCTTCCCGGGGCGACCCCTCTTTTCCGGCTACGGCGTCCTGTGCGCACCCATCGGCGTTCCCGCTCCCTGTCGTCATCGACAGCCCCGGAGTCCGTGCCCGAAGAGGCAGGAGACCCGGTGGCCACCGCAGCCGAAGCAGCCACGACCGACGCGAACGCCATGCGCCGGGCCGTCGCGCTGGCCGCCCGCGGACTCGGTTCCACCAGCCCCAACCCGGTCGTCGGGTGCGTCGTCCTCGACGCCGGCGGACAGCCGGCGGGCGCCGGATTCCACCGGCGCGCCGGCGGCCCGCACGCCGAGGTGCACGCCCTGCGGGAAGCGGGGGAGCGGGCGCGCGGCGGTACGGCGTACGTCACCCTCGAACCCTGCAACCACACCGGTCGCACCGGCCCCTGCGCCCAGGCCCTGATCGCCGCCGGGGTCACCCGTGTCGTGTACGCCGTCGCCGACCCGAACCCGCAGGCCACCGGCGGCGCCGACACCCTGCGCGCGGCCGGCGTCCAGGTCGAGCGGGGCCTGCTCGCGGACGAGGCGGAGGCGGGCAACGCCGCCTGGCTGACCTCCGTACGCCTCGGCCGCCCCCACGTCCGGTGGAAGTACGCCGCGACGCTCGACGGCCGTATCGCGGCAGCCGACTCCACCAGCCGCTGGATCAGCTCGCCCGAGTCCCGCGCCGACGTCCACCGGCTGCGCGCCGAGGCGGACGCCGTGATCGTCGGCTCCGGCACGGTGCGCGCCGACGACCCGCACCTCGCCGTACGCGGCGCGGCGGGCGCCGAGGGCGTCACCCAGCCCCTGCGCGTGGTCGTCGACACCGACGCCACCGCCGTCAGGCCCGGCGCCCGCGTCCTCGACGACGCCGCGCCCACACTGATCGCGGTCGCCCGGGACGCCGACGCCGCGCATCTGGCCGGAACGGAAGCGGAGGTCGTACGGCTGCCGCGCGCCGCCACCGGCCTCGACATCCACGCGCTGCTCGCCGCCCTGCACGCCCGCGGCGTGCGCTCCGTACTCCTCGAAGGCGGTCCGACGCTCGCCGGCGCCTTCGTCGCGGCCGGCGCGGTCGACACGGTCACCGGCTACCTCGCCCCCGTCCTGCTCGGCGCGGGCCCCGCGGCCCTCGCCGACGCCGGGATCACCACCATCGCCGAAGCGCTGCGACTCGACGTGACCGAGACCGCCCGCATCGGCCCCGATCTGCGCATCACCGCCGTACCCGCCACTCCCGCCGTCCCCGCCGTCCCCGCATCGAAGGAGCACTGAGTGTTCACCGGAATCGTCGAAGAGCTGGGTGAGGTCACTGCCGTCGAGAACCTCGGTGACGCCTCCCGTTTCCGCCTGCGCGGGCCGCTCGTCACCGAGGACGCCAAGCACGGCGACTCCATCGCCGTCAACGGGGTCTGCCTCACCGTCGTGGACTGCGGGGACGGTGAGTTCACCGCCGACGTGATGGCCGAGACGCTGACCCGCTCCAGCCTCGGCGCCCTCGCCGTCGGCTCCCGCGTCAACCTGGAGCGCCCCATGGCGCTCGGCGGCCGCCTCGGCGGCCACCTCGTCCAGGGGCACGTGGACGGCACCGGCACGATCACCGGCCGCGAGCCCTCCGAGCACTGGGAGATCGTCAGGGTCTCGCTCCCCGCGGACCTCGCACGGTACGTCGTCGAGAAGGGCTCCATCACCGTCGACGGCGTCAGCCTCACCGTCGTCGAGGCCGGGGACGACTACTTCACCATCAGCCTCATCCCCACCACCCTCGCCCTCACCACCCTCGGCATCAAGCAGGCCGGGGACCAGGTCAACCTGGAGGTCGACGTACTCGCCAAGTACGTCGAGCGGCTGCTCGGCGCGGGCCGGCCCGGCCAGAAGGAGACCGTGAAGTGAGCGCCGTGTCCTGGCTCAACAGCGAGGCCTTCACCGCCTTCGACCAGCACATCATGTGGTCCGACATGATCGGCAACACCATCGGCCTGATCGCCCTCGCGCTCGGCTGGCGCCGCTCCATATGGACCTGGCCCGCCCAGTTCCTCTCCGGCGTCGTCCTCGTCGCCGCGTACTCCTCCGCGCACCTCAGCGGCGGCGTCGGCAAGCAGCTGCTCGTCATCGGCGTCGCCCTGTGGGGCTGGCGCCAGTGGCAGCGCGGCAGGCAGCAGGCCCAGGACGGCTCGATCGCCGTCCGCTTCGCCACCTGGCGCGAGCGCGCGCTGCTGCTCGGCGGCGCGGTCGTCGGCACGCTGGCCGTCGGCGGCCTCTTCACCCTGTACCCGTCGCTGTCCTGGAGCCCCTGGGCCGACGCGTACATCTTCGTCGGCACGCTCGTCGCGATGGTCGCCCAGGCCCGCGGCCTGGTCGAGTTCTGGTTCGCCTGGCTGCTGGTCGACCTGGTGGGCGTACCGCTCGCCTTCAGCAGCGGGCTGGCCTTCTCCGGCCTCGTGTACGTCGTCTACCTCGCCCTCGTCCTCTGGGGTGCCTACGACTGGTGGCAGCGCTCGCGCACGAGCGTGCGGCCCGCCATGGAAGGAGCAGCAGCATGAGCGCCCACCCGTCACCCGCCACCGCCCTGTCCACTTGGTACGGCACCGGCAACGCCGGGGACCTGGCCCTCGACCCCGTCGAGCAGGCCGTCCGCGACATCGCGGCCGGCCGCCCCGTGGTCGTCGTCGACGACGAGAACCGCGAGAACGAGGGCGACCTCGTCATCGCCGCCGAGATGGCGACCCCCGAGATCGTCGCCTTCATGATGAGCGAGTGCCGCGGCCTGATCTGCGCGCCCATGGAGGGCGACGAGCTGGAGCGCCTCGAACTCCCGCAGATGGTCGAGAACAACACCGAGTCGATGAGCACGGCCTTCACCGTCTCCGTCGACGCCTCCGCCGCGCACGGCGTCACCACCGGAATCTCGGCCGCCGACCGTGCCGCGACCCTGCGCCTCCTGGCGAGCGGCCGCTCCACCGCCGGCGACTTCGTCCGCCCCGGCCACATCTTCCCGCTGCGCGCCAAGCCCGGCGGCGTACTCGCCCGCAACGGCCACACCGAGGCCGCCGTGGATCTCGCCCGGCTCGCGGGCCTGCGTCCGGCCGGCGCGATCGTCGAGATCGCCGGCGAGGACGGTGTGATGCTGCGGCTGCCCGAGCTGGTCCCGTTCGCCCGCAAGCACGGACTGACGATCATCTCCATCGAGGACCTGATCGCCTACCGCCGCACCTCGGACCCCAAGGTCCGCCGCGAGGCCACCGTCCAGCTCCCCACGTCCTTCGGGGAGTTCACGGCGTACGGCTACCGCTCGACCGTCGACGGCGTCGAGCACGTCGCGCTCGTCCACGGCGAGATCGGCGACGGCGACGACGTCCTGGTGCGGATCCACTCCGAGTGCCTGACCGGCGACATCTTCCACTCGCAGCGCTGCGACTGCGGCCCCCAGCTGGAAGCGTCCATGCAGCGCATCACGGACGCCGGCCGCGGCGTCGTCGTCTACCTGCGCGGCCACGAGGGACGCGGCATCGGGCTGCTGTCCAAGCTGCGCGCGTACGAACTCCAGGAGCTCGGCCGCGACACCCTCGACGCCAACCTGGAACTGGGCCTGCCCGCCGATGCCCGCGACTACGCGGCCGGCGCGCAGATCCTCGAAGACCTCGGCGTGCACAGCCTGAGGCTGATGACGAACAACCCCGAGAAGACCGACGCGCTCGTACGGCACGGCCTGACCGTCCTCGAACGCGAGCCGATGCCCGTCAAGGCGGGCGAGCACAACCTCCGCTACCTGCGGACCAAGCGGGACCGGATGGGACACGACCTCCCGTGGCTGGACGGCGCCTCCGCCTCCACCTGCGGCAACCAGTAACCACGTCAGTCAAGAAGGAGAGACGAGTGAGCGGCAAGGGCGCACCCGAACTGAGTGTCAAGAACTGCGGCGACCTCCGGGTGGCGGTGATCGCGGCCCAGTGGCACGAGAAGGTCATGGACGGCCTCGTGGACGGCGCCCTGCGCGCCCTCCACGAGCTGGGCATCGACGAGCCGACCCTCCTGCGGGTCCCCGGCAGCTTCGAGCTCCCCGTCGTCGCGAAGGTCCTCGCCGGCCGCGGTTACGACGCGATCGTCGCGCTGGGCGTCGTCATCCGTGGCGGAACACCGCACTTCGAGTACGTGTGCCAGGGCGTCACCAACGGCCTGACCCAGGTCTCCGTCGACACCGGTGTCCCCGTCGGCTTCGGCGTACTGACCTGCGACACCGAGGAGCAGGCGCTGGACCGGGCCGGAATCGAAGGCTCCACCGAGGACAAGGGCCACGAGGCGGTCACCGCCGCCGTCGCCACCGCGACCACACTGCGCACGGTCGCCGAACCCTGGCGCTGAGTGTCCGCAGGCCACCCCGTACTCTTAGGACCATCATGGCGAACAAACCCCCCAAGAGCTTCGAAGAGCTCTTCACCGAGCTCCAGCTCAAGGCCGCCACCGGCGACCCCTCCACCTCCCGCACCGCCGAGCTGGTGGGCAAGGGCGTGCATGCCATCGGCAAGAAGGTCGTCGAGGAGGCCGCCGAGGTCTGGATGGCCGCCGAGTACGAGGGCAAGGAAGCCGCCGCCGAGGAGATCTCGCAGCTGCTGTACCACGTCCAGGTGATGATGGTCGCCCGCGGGATCTCGCTCGACGACGTCTACGCCCACCTCTGAGCTCCGCCCCCTCACTTCCGTACCCACGTACGACTCCCACCGCACAGAAGGAACCAGACCTCATGCTGCGCATCGCCATCCCCAACAAGGGCTCCCTCTCCGGACCTGCGTCGGAGATGCTCCATGAGGCCGGTTACCAGCAGCGCAAGGAGTCGAAAGAGCTCCGCCTCGTCGACCCCGGGAACGAGGTCGAGTTCTTCTACCTGCGCCCCCGCGACATCGCGATCTACGTGAGCTCGGGCCGCCTCGACATCGGCATCACCGGGCGCGACCTGCTCCTGGACTCCGGCGCCGAAGCCGAGGAGATCCTCCAGCTCGGCTTCGCCCGCTCCACCTTCCGTTACGCCACCAAGCCCGGCACCGCGACGAGCGTCAAGGACTTCGGCGGCATGACGGTGGCCACCTCCTACGAGGGCATCGTCGCCCAGCACCTCGCCGAGGAGGGCATCGACGCCGCCGTCGTGCACCTGGACGGCGCCGTGGAGACGGCCATCGAGCTGGGCGTCGCGCAGGTCATCGCCGACGTCGTCGAGACCGGCACCAGCCTGCGCAACGCGGGCCTCGAAGTGATCGGCGAGCCGATCATGAAGTCCGAAGCGGTCGTCATCCGCCGTACCGGCGTCTCCGCCGACGAGGCCGTCGACCCGAAGGTGTCGCAGTTCCTGCGCCGCCTCCAGGGCGTCCTGGTCGCCCGCAGCTACGTGATGATGGACTACGACTGCCGCGCCGAGCACCTCGAAGCGGCCGTCGCCCTCACCCCGGGCCTGGAGTCGCCGACCATCTCGCCGCTGCACAACGAGGGCTGGGTCGCGGTCCGTTCGATGGTCCCGGCCAAGGAGTCCCAGCGCGTCATGGACGACCTGTACGAGCTCGGCGCCCGCGCCATCCTCACCACGGCCATCCACGCCTGCCGTCTCTGACCCGCTCCCGCACTCCGCGCCCCTCCGCGCCTTCCGAAGGAACACGACCGCCGTGTCACAGCCCGAGCTCCCCGCCCTGCCGGTCACCTTCCGGCCGACCCGCACCCGGGCCGTCCTCCTGACCGTCGGGGCGGCGATGTTCGCCGTCATCACCGCTGTCGCCCTGCTCCTCGACACGCTCGGCGGCGGGGAGCGGGCCGCCTTCATCTTCACCGCACTGCTGCTCTTCGGCGTCCTGCTGCTGCTGAGCCGCCCCAAGATCGTCGCCGACGAGGCCGGTGTCACGGTGATCAACCTGACCACCAGGCGCCGGCTGGAGTGGGCCGAGATCCTGCGGGTCAACCTGCGCCCCGGTGACGCCTGGGTCTTCCTCGACCTCAGCGACGGCACCAGCCTGCCCGCCCTCGGCATCCAGCCCGGTGTCGCCAAGCAGCAGGCCATCCGCGACGCCCGCGCGCTGCGCGCCCTGGTGGAATCCCGCGGCACGGGCCCGCACACCGGCTGAGCCCCTGCCCGCCCCGGCCCGGTCCCGTTTACTCTGTGGAAGGCGGCGCCGAGTGCGCCCCGCTCCGCACGTCAGGGCCTCCACCGGCCCGCGGGGCACCTGCGACCCGAGGAGTGACTCCCTCCAGCAATGGACGGATCGTCCGGCAGTATCCGCGTCGCCCCTTCCTCCGAGGCGACGGCATGACCATCCCCCTCCTGCTGCTCGCCGCAGCATTCTTCCTGATCCTCGCCAACGGCTTCTTCGTGGCCGCCGAATTCGGCCTGGTCACCGTCGAGAAACAGGACGCCGAACGGGCCGCCGCCGAAGGCGACCGGCGCGCCCGTACCGTCGTCGCGGCGCTGCGCGAGCTGTCCTTCCAGCTCTCGGGCACCCAGCTCGGCATCACCCTCACCTCCCTGGTGGTCGGCATGCTGGCCCAGCCCGCGCTGGCCCAGCTCCTGTCCGGCCCCTTCACCGCGGCCGGCCTGCCCGAAGGGGTCGTCCCCGGCGTCGCCGTCGTGGTCGGCATGCTGCTCGCCTCCGCCGTGCAGATGGTGATCGGCGAGCTCGTCCCGAAGAACTGGGCGGTCTCCAGGCCGTTGCAGGTCGCCCGGTTCGTCGCCGGACCGCAGCACCTGTTCTCGACCGTCTTCCGGCCCGTGATCGCCCTCCTGAACGCGGTCGCCAACCGCCTCGTGCGCGCGCTGGGCGTCGAGCCCACCGACGAGCTCGCGTCCGCCCGCACCCCGGGCGAGCTCGTCTCGCTCGCCCGCCACTCGGCGCGGGCCGGCGCCCTCGAACAGGGCACCGCCGATCTGTTCGTACGGACCCTCTCGCTCGGCGGACTCACCGCGCAGCACGTCATGACGCCGCGCGTGAAGGTCAGCGCCCTTCAGTCCTCCGCGACCGCCGCGGACGTACTCAACCTCACCCGTGCCACCGGCCTCTCGCGCTTCCCCGTCTACCGGGAGCGCATCGACGAGGTGGTGGGCATGGTCCACCTGAAGGACGCGCTCGCCGTGCCCGTGCACGAAAGGCGGCGGACCCCGGTGGCCAAGGTCGCCGTACCGCCGCTGATGGTCCCGGAGACCCTCCCCGTGCAGCAGCTCCTGGAACGGCTGCGCAGCGGGCAGCCGATCGCCGTCGTCGTCGACGAGTACGGCGGTACGGCCGGGGTCGTCACCCTGGAGGACATCGTCGAGGAGCTCGTCGGAGAGGTCCGGGACGAACACGACGACGAGGGCACCGAGCGGCCGGAACTGGCCGCGGCGCCCGCCGAGGACGGCTGCCCGGCCTGGGAGGCGGACGGCAGCTGCCGGGTGCTCACCCTGCGGCGCATAGGACTCGAAGTGCCCGAGGGACCGTACGAGACCGTGGCCGGTCTGGTCGCGGACCTGCTGGGGCGCATTCCGGCGCCCGGCGACCGCGCCGAACTGCCCGGCTGGCGGCTCTCCGTGCGCCGGGTGGGCCGCTACCGCGCCGAGCGGGTGCGCTTCGTCCGTACGGCTGCTGCTGCCTCTGCCGCTGCCGAGCAGGTCCCGGAGGCCGTGCGATGACCGCTGTCCAACTGCTGTTCGCCCTGCTCCTGGTGTTGGCGAACGGCTTCTTCGTCGGCGCCGAGTTCGCGCTCGTCTCCGTACGCCGCAGCCAGATCGAACCGCTCGCGGCCGGCGGCTCGGCGCGCGCCCGGCGGGTGATGCACGGGCTGGAGAACCTGCCGCAGATGATGGCGGCGGCGCAGTTCGGGATCACCGTCTGCTCGCTGACGCTCGGCGCGGTCGCGGAGCCGACCCTCGCGCACCTGCTGGAGCCGGTCTTCCACGCCGTCCACCTGCCCGAAGGGATGATCCATCCGCTGGGATACGTGATCGCGCTCGCCGTGGTGGTCTTCCTGCACCTGGTCGTCGGCGAGATGGTCCCCAAGAACCTCGCCATGGCGGCGCCCGAGAAGACCGCGCTGTGGCTGAGCCCCGGCCTGGTCGGTTTCGCACGGCTGTGCCGTCCGGTGACCGCGGGGCTCGGCGCGTGCGCGCGGCTGGTGCTGCGGCTGTTCGGGGTCGAGGCCAGGGACGAGGTCGAGGCGGTGTTCACCAGCGAGCAGCTCAACCGGCTCGTCGAGGACTCGGGCCAGGCGGGGCTGCTGGAGCCGGGGGAGCAGGAGCGCCTGGAGGACGCGCTGGAACTGGGCAGCCTCCGGGTCACCGACGTCCTGCTCGACCGGGCGTCCCTGGTCACCGTCGACCCCTCGGTCACGTCGCGCGAGATCGAGGAGCTGACGGTGCGGACCGGCTACTCGCGTTTCCCGGTGTGCGCCGACGGCGGGGCCTTCATGGGGTACGTGCACGTCAAGGACGTACTCGACCTGGAGGAGCGGGAGCGGGCCGTGCCGCAGCAGGTCTGGCGCCCGATGGCGACGCTCGGCGCCGAACTCCCCCTGGACGACGCCCTGACCGTGATGCGCCGCGCCGCGACGCATCTGGCGCAGGTCGCGGACGGGGCGGGGCGGGTGCTCGGGCTGGTCGCGCTGGAGGACGTACTGGAGATGCTGGTCGGCGAGGTGCGCGACCCGGCCCACCGGGTGGTGGTCTCCCAGCTGGCCCGGGGCACGGCGGCGGCGGACGAACCTGCGGCCCTGGTGGGGTGAGGGGCGGACCGTCCGCGCGCGTTTCAGGGCGCGGGCGGTTCCTGCCGCCCCCGGTCCGCCGGGCCGCGCCCCGACAGGACCTCGCCGTACGCCTGCATCAGGTCCGGCAGCCGCAGCGTCGCCAGGTCGTCGCGGGTGGGGGCGGCGGCGTAACCGGACAGCCGGAGGTCGCGGTACGCACAGCTCTTCTCGTACAGCGTGCGCAGGAAGCGGCCGTTGCCCAGCTCGTCGATCCACCCCTGGTCGACGACGTGCCCGCTGATGCTGCGCAGCTCCTCCAGCGCCTCCTCGTCCCACGCGTCGCCGTTCTCGGCGGCCAGCACCTCACCGATGGACGCCAGCTCCGGCGGCCGGTAGCTGGGGAAGTCCACCCGGGTCGTGAAGCGGGAGGAGAGCCCGGGATTGACGGCGAGCAGGCGGTCCATGCCCTCCGGGTAGCCCGCCAGGATCACGACGAGGTGGTCACGGTTGTCCTCGGCGCGCTTCAGCAGCACCTGGAGGGCTTCGTCGCCGTACGCGTCGCCCTTGCTGTAACCGGAGTTGGAGAGGGAGTACGCCTCGTCGACGAAGAGCACCCCGCCGATCGCGGAGTCGATCAGCTCGTTCGCCTTGACGGCGGTCTGGCCGAGGAACTCGCCCACCAGGTCGGCACGTTGAGCCTCCACCAGATGGTCGCCGCCGAGCAGCCCGAGCGCGTAGAAGACCCGCCCCAGGATCCGCGCGACCGTGGTCTTGCCGGTGCCGGAGGGGCCGGAGAAGACGAAGTGGCGCTTCGGCGGCTGGGCGGGAAGCCCCTGCCCGGCCCGCAGTCTGGCCATGTTCAGCTGCGCTGACAACGCTTTGACCTGACGCTTCACCGGTTCGAGGCCGACCATGCGCTCCAGCTCGGTCAGAGCCTCGGCGAGCAGCGCGGCATCCGGGGGGCCGGCCGGAAAGACCTTGGGCGCCGGCCTCGGCACCACACCCGCCTTCTCCCGTACGCCGCTGTCCCCGCCGCCCGGCACCGCGCCGCCGGGCGGCGGCTGGCCCCCGTCACCGGGCCGCGGATCGCGCCCCTCCAGGACCTCCGGCCCGAGCAGGCTCTCCGAGTCGCCCGCCGCGTCCTGGCCGATCCCGGTCAGCGACACGGAGGCGAAGCCGACGGAGTCCTCGTACCCGTCCCCCTCGGCGATCGCCGCGAGCCGCGCCGAGGTGTCCATGAAGGCCGGATCCACCCGGTGCACGGCCCGGTAGAGCGGCAGCGCGGCCGCGCTGCGCCCGGTGCCCTCGTGCGCGCGGGCCAGCCAGTAGCGCAGCTCCTTGCGCTGCGGCTGCTCGCTGCGGCAGCGCATCAGCGCGGCCGACAGCATGGGCTCTGCCTGCCCGTACATCTCCAGGCGCACCCGCGCCATGCCGCCGAAGAGCCCCGTCTCGATGCCGAGCAGCGGATCGTCGACGAGCGGATCGGTGTGGCGTACGAGCTGCTCCCAGTCCTTGACCAGGTACGCCCGGCAGGCGTGCAGGAAGCGCACCTGCGGATCGGCGTCCACCGGCGGCAGCCCGGCCAGCGCCCGGTCGAGCTCGGGCACATGGCGGCCGTCTAGCCAGTGGGAGGCGTGCGCGAGCAGCAGGTCGCGCGGTTTCTCCAGGACGGGCTGGACCCACCAGCCCAGCCAGTACCACGAGTTGAGGGTCCGCCGGTGGCGGGCGCGCTGCTCGCCGAAGCGCTCGCGGTGGCGGTACATGCGCAGCAGGGCGGTGGTGGTGTCGATGCGCAGCGCATGGAGCCCGAGCCAGCCGTCGGCCATGCCGGGATCCATCCGTACGGCGGCCCTGAACTCCTCTTCGGCCTGCGGGTACGCGCCCACCGTGTACGCGTCGACACCACGCAGCCAGGCGAGGTCGGCCGGGGCGTTCACGCCCCGTGTGCCGAATTCCGTCACGTCCCCCACGAACCGTGCCCCCCGTGATGTGCCGCCGGGCCTGAGCCCGGCGGCAGGTCTCAAGAACCGCTTTGTCGCGAACGGGATTTGACCGCACCGAAGGGCATCGTACCTGTGCGGGGGGCCCGGGCCTAAGGGTGGCGCAGGCCGGGGGGGCGGTGGTTACCGAGGGTAATCGAACCGCGTCACCCGGCGCCCCCGGAGGGGCGGTGGGAGCAGAACGAAGCCCCCGGTCACGGGGGAACAACCGGGGGCTTCGCGTCTGCGACGGCTTCGAAAAGCCGCACATTGAGAACGTAAGACCTGTACGCCCCCTGGGTCAAGCGGAGTTGAGGCACTTGCGGGGGCGGTTTTCAGGCCGTTTCCGAGGGTGGGGGCAGGCGATGGCGGAGCGTGACGAAATGGTCCGGCCGTGCTGTCACAGAAGGCCCTGGACGCCACTTGTAGCCCTCCTGGCGCTGCCGTACCAGCAGATCCGCGTACGGTCGTGAAGGGTCCGCGGCGAAATGGCGTGTCTCCGCCGCCGTCCAGCCGTCCCAGAACTCCGCCTGCGCCGGCCCGTCCCTGCGCCGCCCCCGCGCCCACGACTCCCGCGCGCCCAGATCCATCCAGAACAGCTGTGCGAGATCCGGACGTACGGCGGCGCGCCCGGCCCCGACCCCCTCGACCAGCACCACGGGCGCGGGACCCAGCGGCCGCGCGGGCCCGAAGCGGCGCAGCGTCCAGTCGTACGCCGCGTACCGCGCGCTCTCGCCCCGGGAGAGCGGCCCCGTCACCTGCTCGCGCAGCCGCCCCGTCCAGGCGAAGAGCTCCTCGTGGGTGGCCAGATCGTCCAGGTGCAGTACGGGCGCGCCGCCGAGCGCCGCCGCCAGCCGGGCGGCGAAGGTGCTCTTGCCCGAGCCCGCGTGCCCGTCGACCGCGATCAGGCGCACCGGGCCGCAGGAGGGCGGCAGGGCGCGCAGGGAGGCGGCGAGCTGATCGAGGTGTTCCACCCCTCCCACCCTAGGACCACCCCTGCCGTACGTGCTCCCGCAGGTCACGCCAGTGGTCGACACCAATATTGGTCGCGCGACGCGGTCCGGAATGCTGGCAGAAGTCGGCCGTGACCGGCCATAGTTGGCCCACTGTCGTGCACCTGTTTGCGCATCCGCATCCCACTGGGGGTCCATGACCATGACCAGACCCGCCTCGCGCCGCACCGTCCTGACCGCCGCCGCGGCCATCGCCGCGGCGGCGTCCACCGGCGTCACGACGGCATCCGCCGCTGCCGCCCCCACCGCCGCGCCCGCCTCCCGGCCCACCGGCGCCGCCGCGTCCCGGCCGGTCGACAACCGCTTCTGGTCCTCCGCCGCGGACTGGCGCGGCGGCGCCGGGGCCGGCACCGAGGTCGTCGCGGCCCCCAGGCCCGGACTGGCCATCGCCGTGCCGTCGGCCCGTACCGACTACACCGATCCGCACACCGGCGCGACCTCCACCTGGGAGAGCGCGACATGGACCTCCCCGGTCCACCGCTCCACGGTCCCGGCGACCGAGGTCATCGCCTCCTGGAACGCCCACACCCCGGCCGGCACCTGGATCGCGGTCGAGCTGCGCGGCACCTACACGAACGGCGCCACGACACCCTGGTACGTCATGGGCCGCTGGGCGGCGGGCGACACCGACATCAAGCGCACCTCCGTCGACGGACAGGGCGACGGCCGCAGCAGCGTCTGGACCGACACCCTCTCGGTCGACGACGCCGCCACCGGCCTGCGCCTGGTCTCGTACCGGCTGAGGCTGACCCTCCACCGCAGGCCCGGCACCGGTCTCACCCCCACCGTGTGGCGGCTCGGCGCGATGGCCTCCGACGTCCCGGACCGCTTCACCGTGCCCGCCTCGCTGGCCGGCGCCGCCCGGGAACTCGTCGTCCCCCGCTACTCGCAGAACACGCACATCGGGCAGTACCCCGAGTACGACAACGGCGGCGAGGCGTGGTGCAGCCCCACCTCCTCGCAGATGATCATCGAGTACTGGGGCCGCAAGCCCACCGCCGAGGACCTGGCCTGGGTCGATCCGGCCTTCGCGGACCCGCAGGTCTGCCACGCGGCGCGCTTCACGTTCGACCACCAGTACCACGGGTGCGGCAACTGGCCCTTCAACGCCGCGTACGCCGCGACGTACGAGGACATGAACGCCGTCGTCACCCGCCTCCACTCGCTCGCCGACCTGGAGGCGCTGATCGGCGCGGGCATCCCGGTCATCACGTCGCAGTCCTTCCTCGAGGAGGAGCTGACGGGCGCGGGATACGGCACCGCGGGGCACCTCATGACCGTCATCGGCTTCACGCCCGACGGGGACGTGATCGCGAACGACCCCGCCTCGCCGGACAACGAGGCGGTCCGCCGGGTCTACAAGCGCCGCGAGTGGGAGAACATCTGGCTGCGTACGAAGCGCTACGACGCGAAGGGCAAGGTCAGAAGCGGTACGGGCGGGGTCTGCTACCTCTACTGGCCCGTTGACCCAGCACCGAGTCAGCACCGGGTTCTGAAGTCACTCGGCCTGCTGTGAGCATGTGCGGCGCCACGACCGCCTCGACCACCTGACGGCAGCGTTCCCGGCCGTCCTGGGTGAGGTGGCCGTACTTGTCCACCGTGACCTTGATCGAGCGATGCCCGAGCCGGCGCGTCTACCTGTCCGGCCTCACGAAGGACTACGTGAAGGAGGTGTTCATGGAGATCGAGATGCCGGAACACCCCCTGGCGTTCACCAGCGAGGGCGTGCCGACGATCGGAGCCTTCTACCACGCGCTCCTTGACGCCTTCAAGGACGTCAACCCCACCATCGACCCTGCCAGGCAGCTGACCGGCAACGTCGGTGCGGCGAACAAGCTCGGGGCGAGGACCGACCTCGGCGTCGTCGAGGAGAGCATCGCACTGATCAAGGAACAGGGCGAAGGCACGCCGGAGTCACCGGGCAGCGGGAACGCCCCGGCCCACTACTACCGCTTCGGCGAGCTCTACCACGGGCACAAGCTGCGGTGGACGGGAACCGACTGGAAGTGCGACGGCGACCCCGTCGCGTTTCCCGATACCTACCCGATGGGCCGGCTCACGACAGCCTCATGGCCCAACCCCGCTCCGGAGGTGGCCGCACTGCTCACCACGTTCAACCAGACCTACACCACCATGCTCGGCCACCTCGACAAGGCGTGGGAGACCGGGTCCGCCACAGAGCCGAATGCGTCGATCGGCAAGATGTACCAGCTCGCTTCCCCCGCGCGTTCACTCCCGCAGATGCCGCTGCCGGACAGCGACGGTACGCACACCTACGGACCCGAGTTCCTCGTCGTGCCGACCTGAACCGGCCCGGCGGGTGCGACCGGTGAGCCGACGGACCCGGCACCGATCCGCCACCTCGGCACGCCGGGTACGGCTGGTCCGGTGTGGGAGCCAGTGCCTTTGCTCCGGGGCCATTCGTGAGTGACCGAGACAGGCGCCGTCCTGCGAGTGCTGCAGTGCCCTCGCCCAAGCGGTCCGTCTCGCGAGAGGCTTTCGTGCGCCGTGGATCGTGGGGTGGGTGCGGAGAGGCATTCCGCAGCCGACCCGCACCCACCTACGGCCTTTCGGCCCGGCTCTGGTCCGTCGATGCGGCTCGAACGTGAGGCGCCACCGAGCCGGCCGTTCCCGGCACCACCGCCATGCTGGCCGAGTTCCTCACCGGCGAGGTACCACAGCTGACCTCCGACGCGACCACCTTCGTTCCCACCGTCAGCGCCGTGGCCACGGGTGGGATCGGCAACCGCGAAATCCTCTACGGCAAGGTCGAACGCGAGGACAGCGACCTCCACGATTTCGCCTGTGCCGGCGACAGCCAAGGGCACACCGTCATGACCGCAGGACTGTTTCGCCGCCGCGGCTGACCACGTACGGCGACGCCGCCCTTCCCGCCGGACACGGGAGAGGCGGCGTCGCTGAACAGCGGTCCGGGGCAGGCCGGGGCGGCTTGCTTCGCCACTGCGGCGGGCGGGGAGCGGTGAGCGCCGGCCTTTCTCGACCTGGCGCAGCTGCTTTCAGTCGACTTCAGGGTGCGCGGCGACCATCGCACCGACCGAGGTCGTGGTGTAGAGCGCGACGTCGGCGGCCCCGGCCCGTGAGGCGCCGAAGCGGGCCTCGCCCGGCTGCGGCGGGCGGATCCAACCGATCCGCACCGTCCCATCGAATTCAACTCTGCGCACCCCAAGCGGAGCGGTGGTCTGCTCCGGTCCGAGCGGGGTGTCGGCGGTCACCAGGTCCGCCAGGTCCTCGCGCGCAGACCTGGTCGACCTGGGTGTTTTGGCCTGGCCGAGGTGCTGGGCCGATCCCCTCCGGCAGAGAACCACCAGCGCATGCCGGTGAGACACGTCTGAGCCCGGGAGCTTCCTGCGCCCCCTCATCTGGTGGTTTGCCGCAGGAAGTCCACCAGGGACACGAAAACGCCCCTAGCGTGCTGTGGAGTGGACCGGGGGAAACAGCCTTTCCCCCGGTGTACTCATCTTGTGACTCTCAGTAGAGATCCCTGGTGGTCAGCTTGGCCCCGGTGGTCTGGCCGTAATGCTTGGGGGCTTCGTGCAGTGGAACGTGTACATGCTGGGCGTGAAGGTGTCATGAGACCGCGGCTGCTGGAGAACGTGCGGTACGTGGACTCCGAAGGCGCCGCGTATGTGCAGGGCGATCATGGTGCTTGCACCATCTCGGGGGAGCACGCCTATGCGTGGTTGTCCCGGCTGGCACCGCTGCTCACCGGCGAGCACACATTCAAGGAGTTGACGCGGTCGCTGTCCGCGGAACGCCAGGCGCTGGTGTGGGACCTGGTGACAGCGCTGGCAAAGCACCGCTTCGTGGTGGACGTGGGTGAAGAGCAACCGCACGGGCTGAGCCCGGATGAGGTGGAGACCTACGCGCCGGAGATCGCCTTCATCCGCTACGGCTTCGATTCGGCGGAGCGGCGTTTCGAGCGGGTGCGCGAGGCCCGGGTTCTGCTGGTGGGGTCGGGGCCCGTACTGGCCGCACTGCTGCGGACAGGGTTGAACAGCGGGTGGCGCAGCGTTCGGGTGGCCGATGCGGGCGCGGTGCCCACCGATCTTGCCGCCTGCCTCGCGGCGGCCCGCCGCGATGGGGACCAGACGGTGCTCAGCGTTAGTCTCTGCGATCTGGACCAGGCACAGATCTGGGACGAGACCGATGTGGTCTTGCAGGTCCACGAGGGTGAGCGCGACGACGCACTGCTCGACCTGGCCGCGCGGTGCGCCCGGCACCAGACCGCCCTGGGGCAGGTGTGGGTGCGCGGTGACGAGGCATGGCTGAGCCGGGCCGGCCTCTTCGACGCCCTGTCGTACTGGCGGCGGCTGGCCGGGCTGGCCCACCGGCCGAGCGGGGACGGGGAGTGGTTGAGCGGGGCGGTGCCCGAGGTGCTGGCCGCCCAACTGGCTCTGTCGTGCTTCGAACATCTCACCGAAATGGCCCCGATGCCGGCCCGGCCGGAGTTGGCGCGCGTGGATTTGCGCACCCTGGACACCCGCAGCCACCTGGTTCATCCCTGCCTGTGGGCTGACGGTCCGGATGTCTCGCTGCCCGACGCTGCTGCGTGCGAGCCGGTCACGGCCGAGGACCTGCTGGAGCGCGTGGCCGAATACGTGGATGCGCGTACCGGCGTGCTCGGGCTGCTGGATGAGCAGGACCTGGCGCAGATGCCGTGGGCGGTGTGCCGGGCGATCCTGTCGGACCCGCTCGGTGCCCTGCCTGCCTGGCCGTCGGCCGCGTCGGTGATCGGCTGGGGCGCTGACCGGAGCAGTGCCAGGCTGCGCACTGTTCTGGCGGCACTGTCGAGCTATCAGGCGCTGGCCGCAGCCGGTCCGGCATCCTCGCCCTATGTGGCTCCTGTCGGTGTGGCGGGCGGGCTGTCCTGGCCCCAGGCGGTCGCGGCCGGCTTGGCGCAGCAGTGCGAAGCGGTGTTGCGCCAGGTGGGCGTGGCGGACTTCCCGGCGGTCGCCCCGCTGGCCGACGCGCAGGTCACGCACCTGGTCGAGCTGCTGGAAACCGCAGGTGAGCAGGTGCGGATCCACGACCTGGGCGGCGTGCTCGGCGTTCCCGCCTACGCCGTGGCCGGGGCGGTGCCCGCCTGTGCGTCGACTCCGGTGGCCGCGATGCGCTTCGCGCTGGAGCGGGCCCTGCTGGCCTGGCAGTCCCGCACCGAGCGGCAGCCCGACTACGCCGATGTTCCCGTGCGCTGGGCCGGAGACGACTGCCCGGACCTGGAGAGCGCCAAAACCTTCGCCAAGGAGATGACCGCGGCGCTCACCCGGGCCGGCCGCACACCGCGCGTGCAACCACTGGCGAGTGACAGCGAGGTCGCCCGGCTGCTGCCCTTCACCGTGTACGTGGCGGTGGACGGTGACTGAAACCCTGCTCGGCTTCGGCCCGCTGTACACCGCACTGCGCGGAACGGAGGTGCCCGCGAACACGCGGGTGGTGGCTACCGACACCGAAGACCCCGAGCTGTACGCCCGTGCGCGTGCGCAGGGAGATTCCTGGCTGCCGGTACGGGCAGAACCCGGCTGGCTGCTCATCGGCCCCCTCGTAGAAGCGGGCGAACCCGGATGCCCCACCTGTGTGGACCGGCGTCGCGATACCAACCTCGCCCACGCCGAGGCCCGGCGTGAACTGCGTGAGCGTTTCGGGAAGAACAGGGACGCATTGCGTCTGCTTCCGGTGGTGGGGGCCCTGGCCGCAGCCCTGGTCCGCCACGAACTTCAGTCCGGGTTCGCCCGCACCTCGGGTGCCCTGCTGCGCGTGTCGGTCACCACCGGCGCCGTCACCCGCCACCGGGTACTGGCCGACCCGCTGTGTCCCGACTGCGGGCCGCCACCGCAAGCCCGTCCCGCGACGGTGCGGATCGAGACGGCGCCCAAGCCGGCCCCGGACCGCTTTCGCGTCCGGGTCCTTCAGGAGAGCCTGCGCGAGCTGTACGTGGACGCCGAGACCGGGTTGTTCAGTTCAGTGACGGTGGGGGACGGGGGCACGGTGCCGTGGGCTGCGGCCTGGCGTGGTCACCCCGGCAGTGGCGACGACAGCCGTCACGGCTACGGTCGCGCCCGCGACGTACTCTCGGCCCGCCTGACCGCGATCACCGAGGCGCTGGAGCGCCACACCAGCACCATCCCACGCGGTCAGGGCACGGTGCGGGCCGCTTACGCCGACATCGCCCAGGAGGCCCTGGACCCGTGCACGCTGGGCCTGTATCCCGACGACAGCTACGACCAGCCCGGGTTCCGTTTTCACCGCTTCGACCCCCACCAGGAAGCGGACTGGGTCTGGGGCTACTCCTTCCGCACCGAGCAGCCCGTTCTCGTGCCCTCCACCTACGCCTACTCCGACACCGCCACACACGACGAGCCGGGCTGGGCCTACGAGTGCTCCAACGGCGCCGCCGTAGGAGGATGCCTGACCGAGGCCATCCTGTACGGCCTGCTGGAAGTGGCCGAACGCGACGCCTTCCTCCTCACCTGGTACGCCCGGCTGGCCATGCCGAAGGTGGACCTCGGCTCTGCCGCCGACCGGTGGATCCCGATGACCGCGGCCCAGACCCGGCACCGCATGGGCTACGAGGTGATGGCCTTCGCGATGCCGATGGAGCAACGCGTACCGGCCTTCTGGGTCCTGGCACTGGACCGCGAGGGCGGCCCGGGACGCGCCCACGCCCTGTGCGGGGCCGGTGCCCACCCGGACCCCGAGCAGGCGCTGCGCGGAGCCCTGGTGGAACTCCTGGTCTCCCTCGACAACCCCGTTGACCTGGGGGAAGCGGCGAGACTGCTCGATGACGGCGATCAGGTGCAGGAGATGGAGCACCACAGCGCGCTCTACGCCCACCCCGGTGCCTGGCCGCGGTTGGGCTTCCTGCCCGTCGATGCGCCCGGACGCCCGCTGGGCGATCTCGTCGAGCCCTGGCCGCGCCACCTCGACCTCGCAGACGACCTGACGGAGTTGATCGGCCGCTACCTGGCCACCGGCCTGGACGTGATCACGGTCGACACCACCAGTTCCGAACTGCGGGCGGGCGGCTTCGCCGGCGCCAAGGTCATCGTGCCCGGCACCGCCTCGATGACGTTCGGCCACCGCTACCGCCGCACCCACAACCTGCCGAGGCTGCTGAACGTGCCTCGCCTGCTCGGCCACCGCGATCGCGATCTGCGCATCGACGAACTCAACCCGCACCCCCACCCGTTCCCATGACCGCGCCCCCGCCCGCACCAGGCCTTAAGGACACCCGCCCCATGCGTACCCCGGAGGGTGAGGCCACCCGCCGCTTCCTCGCCGCCGTCCGCGACCCACTGGCAGCGCTGGCCGACTCGAGTTCGGCACCACCCCGCTACAAGCACTACCCCGACGCCGAGCGCACGCGACTGCCGCAGGCAGGCCGCAACGCCTGGAAAGGGGAGCTGCTGTACCACCTGCTCGGCCTGACCCGGCTGGACTGGCAGTACCGCGACAACACGATGCCGACCGCCGTGCCCGGAACCGGGGTCGTCCGGGTCGCCCGACCCGTGCCCTCGGGCGGGGCGCTGTACCCGATCGAGGCGTACCTGGCCGATGACACGGCACTGCACCACTACGACGCCGTCCACCACACTCTGGAGTCCCTGCGCGACGGTGACCACCGCAAGCCACTTCTGCCTGCAACCGAAGCCGAAGCGGAGGCGGTGCTGGTGCTGACGGCGGTCTTCTGGCGCAACGGTTTCAAGTACCGCGACTTCTCCTACCGGTTGCAGTGCCAGGAAGTCGGCGCGCTGTGCGCCCAAGCTCTGGTCCTGGCCAAGAGGCTGCACCTGAGCGCCTCGGTCCACCTGGAGTTCGACGGTGAGCGCACCGACGCCTTGGTGGGGCTGGACCATGAAGCCGAAAGCGCGCTCGCTGTCCTCGTCTTCCGCAGCACCGCCGCCCGCCCTGTCCCCGGAACGCCACCGGACCTCGGCCGGCCGGTGGCGCGCCCCGCCCAGGCGCCCACCCCCGTCACCCGGCTGCTGCCTCACCTCGCCGCGCTGCACGCAGCCGGCAGGAGACCACGGCCCGCCCCCCGGCCGCCCGCCCAGGAGAATCCGCCCACGCCCACCGGACGCGTGCTCCGCCTGCCCCGCGTCAATCCCCCGGACCTCGACCAGGGCATCGCTCACCGGGCCTCCCCGCTCCACGGCTACCAGGCGCACCCCCTCACGCTGGAGGACTTGGCCCGTATCCTCACCGCCGCCCTCCCCGACGGCCCTGCCATGACGGGCATGGGCCTCTTCGCCCGCAACATCACCGGCGTCACTCCCGGTCTCTACCACTACGACCCCGACCGGAATCTGATCACCGGCACCGGCCGGGACGACCTGGACACCGGCCTCTTCACGGCCCCCACAGTCCACGCGCTGCGCGACGCCGCAGCCGTCCTCATCCCCATCGGCGCCCCGCTCCTCCACGCGGCGACGTGCGGCGATACGGGATACCGCCTGCTGCAGGCCGAGACCGGTATGCGCGTCCACCGGGCCTCCCTGGCCGCCGCCGCCCTCGGACTGGCCGCGCGCATCCACTCCGAGGCCACCAACGCCGCCACGGACACGGCCCTCGGCCTGGCAGGCACACCGTGGCAGTCGCTGAGCTTCCTGCTCATCGGCCGCCCCCACCCAAGCGGGTCGGCGCTCAGATGCCGACCGGAGCGGAAGGGGCACCGCCCCGACCGTGCATCACCCAACCAATAGAAGGAGACACCACCATGGACAAGCTCATCAACGACCTCGGCTCCCTGCCCGTCGGCGAGATCAAGGTCGTCCCGGTCGGCGCCCCCGGCAAGACCGGGACCGTCCGCCCCCGTATCTGCGCCTGCCAGTGCCAGAGCAGCGCCACGCCGAAGCGCTGACCGCGGTCCAGTAACCAGGCAGGCCCGGGACCCGTCCCGGGCCTGCCCCACGACACCGCTCCCCGATGGAGACCGAGATGTACGACGTCATCGTCGTAGGCGCACGCTGCGCCGGGGCGGCCACCGCTCGACTGCTGGCCCGCGCCGGCCGCAGGGTCCTGCTGCTGGACCGTGCCGACTTCCCCAGCGACACCCTGTCCACCCAATACATCCACCAGCCCGGACTCGCGCGACTGCACCGGTGGGGCCTGCTGGACGATGTACTCGCCACGGGCGCTCCCTCGCTGACCCGTGTCTCCTTCACTGTCCCCGGCGCCCACCTCACCGGACCCGCGCCCACCCTCGGGCCGATCACCGGAGGCTGCGCCCCCCGCCGCTACGCCCTGGACCACCTCCTGGTGCAGGCCGCCGTCGACAGCGGCGTCGAGTTCCGTCCCCGCACCAACGCCGTGGACCTGCACTGGGAAGACGGAAGGGTCACCGGTGTCCGCCACGGCATCCGGCACGGCCCCACCGCCCTGGAGCGCGCCCACCTGGTCATCGGCGCCGACGGCCGCAACTCCACCGTGGCCCGCCTCGTCCGCGCACCGTACCTGCGCCAAGACCGCCGGCTCTCTCGTACCTACTACTCCTACTGGAGCGCACTCCCCGACCAGGGCCTGCGGACCTACAGCCGGCACAGTGTGGGCACGGCCTGCGTCCCCACCCAGGACGGGGCCACGCTCATCGCGGTGGCGTTCTCCCGTACCCTGCCTGCCGGCATTGACGGCGACCGGCAGCGGGCCTACCGGCAGATGCTGCGACGATCCTCTCCGGAGCTGGACCAACAGCTCGCCGCAGCCCGGCAGGAGGACCGCCTCTACTGCTGCGCGGACCAGCCCAACTTCTTCCGCCAACCCCACGGGCCGGGATGGGCGCTGGTCGGTGACGCCGCGCACACCAAGGACCCCATCAACGCGCGAGGCATCACCGATGCCTTCACCCAAAGCGACATGCTCGTGGAACAGCTCGACGGCCCGCTCGACGACACCGTGCAGATGGAGGCCGCCCTGGCGAAGTACGCTCTCCACCTGCGCGAAGAGTTCACCCCGGCCTACGAGAACGCCATGCTCGCGGCGCGCCTGGACATCGACCGTTACCGCTCCCGGATGATCGAAAACCAGCACGACCCCGCCTTTGTCAACGGTTGCTTCCGCAGCTTCGCAGGGATGCCCTGATGGATCGCCCACTGGGCCAGCCGCCGCGTCAGGACCGCTGCCGGGCCAGCGTCAGGCATGTGTCCTGTGCGCCGCGAGTGGGCCGGGCCGGGGGAAGTCAGACTGGGCGGCCGCTGTGGCTGCCACAGCACCTGGGGTGGCCGTCCCACGAGTTGGGCCGCCGCCGACCACCCCGCGGCCACAGAGGCTCTCGACGCGAAGTCACATTGCTCCACGAGCAGCCGTCGCCGCCCGAAGGGCCGCCGACGCGAGGCCAGGATCGCCTCGCGCCAGAATCCGGTGATGGGCGGGGGTCCGGCAGCCCGTTACCACTGATCTTTTCGTAAGTTCGGTGGGCGTGCGGGTGGGAGGCTGTCGGGGTGGCTTATCGACCTTCCCCTTCGGCTGCCGGGTCCTCCCTTCCTCCTTTGCCGAGGCATCAGTTGGCGGAGGGGTGTCGTGTTCGGGCAGTCGAGTTGTTCGAGGGCGGCGTCTCGAACGCGGAGATCGCGAGGGCGGTGGGGGTGTGTGCCGAGAGTGTGCGGCGCTGGCGGCGGGTGCGGGAGCAAGGCGGTGCTTCGGCCCTGCGGCGACGGGCAGCCACCGGACGCCCCCCCAAGCTGGACGACACCCAGGTCGAGCTGGTCCGGGCCGCGTGGGAGCAAGGTGCCCAGGCTCATGGTTTCGAGGCCGACCTGTGGACCCTGGAGCGAGTCGGCGCGGTCGTCACCCGGGCAACGGAGGTGGTGTCGTCGGGGGCATCGGTGTGGCGGTTGCTGACCGGCCGGCTCGGATGGAGCCTGCAACGGCCCGAGCGGCGGGCGGTCGAGCGGGACGAGCCGGAGGTCGCCCGCTGGATCGCGCACGAGGGGCCGCGCACCAAAAAGGGGCCGTGAACACACGTACCTGGATCGTCTTCCTCGACGAACCGGGCGTCTCCCTGCTCCCTCACATCCGCCGCACCTACTCGTCCCGAGGGCGGACTCCGCTCCTGCGGCACCGGTTGAACTGGGAGCGCGCGTCGATGGCCGGGGCCTTGGGCTACCACTCCACCGACCCCGATCGCGGGGCCCGCCTGTGCTTCCACCTCGAGCCCGGCAGCTACGACACCGCCGCCCTCATCGAGGTCCTGGAGCAGATGAAGGTGTTCTACCGCGGCGAGCGGGTGGTCCTGGTCTGGGACGGCCTGTCCGCCCACTGGAGCCGGGCGATGCGGGCCTGGGTCGCCGAACAGGACTGGCTCACCCTGGAACGATTACCCGCCTGTGCTCCCGAGCTGAACCCGGTGGAACTGCTGTGGTCCTCGCTCAAGAAGCGTGAACTCGCCAACCTCGCCGGCGACCACCTCGCCGATGTCGCCGACGCCACCGAGCAAGGCATCCAACGCATCAACGCCAACACCCGACTGCCATAGAGCCTTTTCCAACCCGACCGCGATGCCGAGCTGTTGGGGTCAACGGGCTGTACGTAACGCCGAAGCTCCTGGTGGACGGGTTCTCGACCAAGATCACCTGTGTCCGCCAGGAGCTTCTCGTGCTTGTCTATCCGTCGTCGATCGACCTGTCCAGCCGCACGCTGCGGCACCTGACCGGACAGCTCACCGCGAGGCGGCGGGAGACCGGCACGCGGTGGCGGCTGTTGCCCGCCGGCCGCCAGGCCCTGCTCGCCCCGGCCCACCCGCGGTGCGGTGACACCTACGCCCAGCTCGCCGCCGGGTTCGGCACCGGCATCGCGACCGTATACCGGTACATACGCGAGGCGATCGACGTCCTGGCCGCCCTCGCACCGTCCCTGGCCGAGGCGAGGGAGGCGGCCCGGACGAAGGCGTTCGTGATCCTGGACGGCCATCTGGCTCCTTACGAAGCGCTACAACGCGAGCGGGAAAGTGGCATCCGGCACAGGCGGCGTCTGTTACGTCTACTGGCCCGACCGCCCCGCCCCCGCCCAGCAGCGGGCTCTGGCGGCCGTCGGCATCCGGTGACCCCGCCGGCCGTCCCGAGGCGTGACGAACGTCATCTATCCGGAGGCCGGTCCCGGAGGCACTGTGGATCCCATGACTGCGACCACTGCCGACATCACCCGCATCGAGACCAGGACCGGCACCGGCGGCCCCGGGGAGGACGGTCCCAAGATCCTGGAGCACGCCCTGGGCTGGATCCTCGTCGTGGTCCTCGCCATGTTCGTCACCCAGGCCGGCCTCATGTGACGTCGGCGCCGCCCCGGCGCCCGGACACGGTCACGGCGCCCGCGGGACGCGGGCGCCGTGCGCGAGCCGCTCGCCGCGCTGACGGGCGCCGCACTCCGTACGATCGAGGGACCGCGACCGAGCTGCCCGGCGCCGTCCGCGACCCCGTGACGTACGTCATTCCATCGGGCATACTCAACGCGCCACAGCCGCCTGCCTGCGACTTCCGTGATCCGGGAGGAGTGCCGGCGGCCAGGCAGTGAGACCGGCGGCGCCGCCACACCCTGCGCGCGCGCCCGCCGCAGCGCCCGACAGGGAGGAGAGCGCCGCAATGTCCGACCGCGCCCCGCAGCCGGTGGAACGTCAGCTGCCCACCGAGGAGTCCCGGGACCTGCTCGCGCTGGTGCGCGACATGATCCAGCGGGAGATCGCCCCCAGGGCCGCAGCCGAGGAGGAGGCCGGGCACTTCCCGCGCGAGATCTTCACGCTGCTCTCCGAATCCGGCCTCCTCGGCCTGGTGTACGAGGCCGAGTACGGCGGCGGAGACCAGCCGTACGAGGTGTACCTCCAGGTGCTCGAAGAGCTCGCCGCCGCCCGCCTCACGGTCGGCCTCGGCGTCAGCGTCCACAGCCTCGCCTGCCACGCCCTCGCCGGCTACGGCACCAAGGAGCAGAAGGCCGCGCACCTGCCCGCCATGCTCGGCGGCGGCCTGCTCGGCGCCTACTGCCTCTCCGAGCCCGCCTCCGGATCCGACGCGGCCTCGCTGCGCACCAAGGCGGTGCGGGACGGCGACGGCTGGGTCATCACCGGTACGAAGGCATGGATCACCCACGGCGGGATCGCCGACTTCTACACCGTCCTCGCCCGTACGGGCGGGGAGGGCGCCCGGGGCATCTCGGCCTTCCTGGTGCCCGGCGACGCGGAAGGGCTCAGCGCCGCCGCGCCCGAGAAGAAGATGGGCATGAAGGGCTCGCCCACCGCCCAGCTGAACTTCGACGGCGTACGGGTCCCGGACTCCCGCCGCATCGGCGAGGAGGGCCAGGGCTTCGCGATAGCGCTGTCCGCGCTCGACTCGGGGCGGCTCGGCATCGCGGCCTGTGCGGTCGGTGTCGCCCGGGCCGCCCTGGACGAGGCCGTTTCGTACGCCACGGGACGGCAGCAGTTCGGCCGGCCGATCGCCGACTTCCAGGGCCTGCGCTTCATGCTCGCCGACATGGCGACGCAGATCGAAGCGGGCCGGTCGCTGTACCTCGCGGCGGCGCGCCTGCGGGACGCCGGGCGGCCGTTCTCGCGGGAGGCCGCGATGGCGAAGCTGTTCTGCACGGACACGGCGATGCGGGTGACGACCGACGCCGTCCAGGTGCTCGGTGGCTACGGCTACACGCTGGACTTCCCCGTCGAGCGCCTCATGCGCGAGGCGAAGGTGCTCCAGATCGTCGAGGGCACGAACCAGATTCAGCGCATGGTCATCGCCCGCCACCTCGTGGGTCCAGAGACCCGCTGATCCGCCCCGACTCCGGCCAGGCCGGGGCCGTCACGAGCCGGGACCACTCCGGGTCGCGGCGCCCCGGCAGGGTCCGGCCCTTGCTGTGCCACTGGCGCAGGAGCGCCCGGTAGAGGGGCGGATCGGCGGGGTGCGGAACCGATTCTGCGGAAACGGAAGGCGGGGGGACGAGACGCCGGAGCCCGTCGCCGACCGATGTGTACGGCAGGGTCATATCGGGTCAACAGCCGCAGAGCCGCCGGGGTTATCGCCGAGCCCATTCGAGCGTCCGTTCACGCGGTAATCCGCACCGCCCGCCCCTGTCGGAAAGGGGCGGGGGAAAGCGCGGGACGCGGCGGGGAAAGTGCCTGCCGGGCGGGTCCGGGCCCTACGCCGCGCGCCGCAGCTGCGACACCTTGAGCGGACGCGAGCCCGGACCGCCGACGTGCGAGAACGGCTGCGTCCGCCAGTCGAACCCCTGAGGGAGTGTCAGCAGCAGTGCCGTCTCCTGCTCCTGCGCCTCCAGGCTCTCGTCGGCCGGCTCGGCGTCCGCCGCCGGGCGCCCGGTGCCCGCGCACGCCGTGAGCCCGAACGGGTTCCAGGGAGTGGGGCACTTCGCGTGCTCGGGCAGGACGTTCTCGTCCGCCAGCAGCGCGATCGGCTGGGAACAGTCCGGGCAGATGACCCGGTACATCTCAAAGGTGTCGTACGCGTCGAAGTCGTCGAGATCGTCGACCTCGTTGTCGTCGACGGATTCGACAGGCTCCGGTTCGGTACGTCCGGTGTGCTTCGGGCTCTGCATGGAGACACTCCCCCTCGGGTGGGCCGACAAGGCGCTGCGGCCTCGACCACAGCAAGCACTTCCCGCCACGCGCGCGCGGTAATCGCGCCTGCCCGATGGACACGGCTTCAGGCGTGTGGCGTTCATCACATGCTCGTCGCGGGTGCCCTTCCTGAACGCTCCCGGCTGTGCCGGAAGCCCTCCGGGGCAATAGGTTGATCCGCTATGGAGGAGCTGGATCGTCAGATCGTGGATTTGCTCGTCAAGGACGGGCGGATGAGCTACACCGACCTGGGCAGGGCCACGGGCCTGTCCACCTCGGCCGTGCACCAGCGCGTGCGCAGGCTGGAGCAGCGGGGGGTCATCCGCGGCTATGCCGCGGTGGTCGACCCCGAGGCCGTCGGGCTGCCGCTCACCGCGTTCATCTCGGTGAAACCGTTCGACCCCAGCGCCCCCGACGACATCGCGGAACGGCTCGCGGGCGTGCCCGAGATCGAGGCGTGCCACAGCGTGGCCGGTGACGAGAACTACATCCTCAAGGTGCGCGTCGCCACCCCGCTCGAACTCGAGCACCTGCTGACCCGCATCCGTTCCCTGGCCGGCGTGTCCACGCGTACGACCGTGGTCCTCTCCACCCCCTACGAGGCCCGCCCGCCGCAGATCTGACCCCTGCCCGCCCCCCGCGCACGGAACATCCCGCGCGAGGGGCGAGACTGGTCCCCATGACCGAGCGCAACGCCCCCGCCCCCCAGGCCGAACACCGCACCGTGCTGCTGCGCGGTGGAGACGTCCACAGCCCCGCCGATCCCTTCGCCACCGCGATGGTCGTCGAGCGCGGACATGTCGCCTGGGTGGGCTCCGAAGGGGCGGCCGACGCCTTCGCCCCGGGCGTCGACGAGGTGATCGACCTCGAAGGGGCTCTGGTGACGCCCGCGTTCACCGACGCACACGTGCACACCACGTCCACCGGTCTCGCCCTCACCGGCCTCGATCTCTCCGGTGCGCGCTCCCTCGCCGGTGCGCTGGAGCTCGTACGGGCCCATGCCGCCGCCGCCCCGGCGGGCCGCATCCTGCTCGGGCACGGCTGGGACGCCACGCGCTGGCCCGAACAGCGGCCCCCGTCCCGCGCCGAACTCGACGAGGCGGCCGGCGGCCGTCCGCTCTACCTGCCCCGGATCGACGTCCACTCGGCCGTCGTCACCACCGCCCTCCTCGACCTGGTTCCCGGGATCACCGGCCTGGCGGGCTACCACCCGAACGCCCCGCTCACCGCCGCCGCCCACCACGCCGTACGCGCCGCGGCGCACGGCGCCGTCACGCCGGCGCAGCGCGCCGAGGCGCAGCGCGCGGCGCTCGCGCACGCCGCTTCGCTCGGCATCGGCACGGTCCACGAGTGCGCGGGGCCCGACATCTCCGACGAGGAGGACTTCACCGGCCTGCTGGAACTGGCGGCGGAGCAGCCGGGCCCGCGCGTCTTCGGCTACTGGGCCGAGCAGGTCGCAGGTGCGAAGGACGCCGAACGGGTTCGCGAACTCGGCGCGGTGGGCGCGGCGGGCGACCTCTTCGTCGACGGGTCCCTCGGCTCGCACACCGCCTGCCTGCACGCCCCGTACGCCGACGCCTCCCACACCGGCACCGCCCACCTCGACACGGCGGCCGTCGCCGCCCATGTCAGCGCCTGCACCGAAGCCGGACTCCAGGCCGGCTTCCACGCCATCGGCGACGCCGCCCTCACCTCGGTCGTCGACGGGGTGCGCGCCGCCGCCGAGAAGCTCGGCCTCGCCCGGATCCGTGCCGCGCGCCACCGCGTCGAGCACGCCGAGATGCTGACCCCCGCCACCGTCGCCGCCTTCGCCGAACTCGGCCTCACCGCTTCCGTGCAGCCCGCGTTCGACGCGGCCTGGGGCGGCGAGGACGGCATGTACGCGCAGCGCCTGGGCGCCGAGCGGGCCCGTACGCTCAATCCGTACGCCGCTCTGCTGCGCGCCGGGGTGCCGCTGGCCTTCGGGTCCGACAGCCCGGTCACCCCGCTCGACCCGTGGGGCACGGTCAGGGCGGCGGCCTTCCACCGTACGCCCGAGCACCGGGTCTCCGTACGCGCCGCCTTCACCGCCCACACGCGGGGCGGCTGGCGGGCCGTCGGCCGAGACGACGCGGGTACCCTGGTCCCCGGCGCCCCCGCCGACTACGCGGTCTGGCGGGCCGAGGAACTCGTGGTGCAGGCCCCCGACGACCGGGTCGCCCGCTGGTCGACCGACCCGCGCTCCGGCACCCCCGGGCTGCCGGACCTCGCGCCCGGCGCCGAACTCCCCGTCTGCCTGCGGACCGTGGTCTGCGGACAGACCGTCTTCGTGCGGCCGAACGGGTGATGTGCGCGGGCGCGGTACCGCCGATCGGTGCTCCCGGGGGGCGTCGTGTTCCCCGCGTACCTTCCGCACTGACCTGGTGATTTGGGGGAACACCGCAGGTCGAACGGCTATTGACAGAAAGCAGCCACCGGCCGGTAGGTTCGGCCGGGTCCACCGCAGGACGTCCGACCGGCAGACCTCCACGCAGTCGTCGAACGCCGCTGGGTCATGGGGCGGTGTGCCGCACCGGCGCACCGGCACTCGGAGCCAGGTTCAGCGCCCGCGCCTCGGGGGCGAGGGAAGGTTCAGCCGGACGGGGTCCCCCCTGCTCCTCGGGAGCCCGGGGAAGGTGGGGCCCGGGTGGGGCCCGGATGTTCAGTAGACAACGGCTCTCGGCCGACCCGCAGCCGGCGGGCCCGGGGCCGGCCCGAAGGACGCCGGGCCCCGACCCGCAGAGACCCGCCGAGACCGGCAGAGACCCGAAGAACGGCTTTCCGCCTCCCCCCGAGGGCATCCGTGCAGGCCCGCCGGATCACGCTCGCTATGGTGGGGCAACTGTGTACGGACATTAAGGGGAAGCAGTGAACGACGGCGGTCAGAGGCGTTACGGCCCGCTCGGCAGAGCCTTGGTGATCATTCCGACCTACAACGAGGCCGAGAACATCAAGCCGATCGTCTCCCGAGTGCGTGCCGCGGTCCCCGACGCGCACGTCCTGGTCGCCGACGACAACAGCCCCGACGGCACCGGAAAGTTCGCCGACGAGATCGCGGTCGACGACGACCAGGTCCACGTCCTGCACCGCAAGGGCAAGGAAGGGCTCGGCGCGGCCTACCTGGCGGGCTTCCGCTGGGGCATCGAGCACGGGTACGGCGTACTCGTGGAAATGGACGCGGACGGCTCGCACCAGCCCGAGGAGCTTCCGCGCCTGCTGACCGCCCTCAAGGGCGCCGACCTGGTCCTCGGCTCGCGCTGGGTGCCGGGCGGGCGCGTCGTCAACTGGCCCAAGCACCGCGAGGTGCTCTCCCGGGGCGGCAGCACGTACTCGCGGGTGCTTCTCGGCGTACCGATCCGCGACGTCACGGGCGGCTTCCGGGCCTTTCGCGCGCACACCCTGGAAGGTCTCGGCCTCGAAGGGGTCGCCTCCCAGGGGTACTGCTTCCAGGTGGACCTCGCCCGCCGTGCGGTCGAGGCGGGGTACCACGTGGTCGAGGTGCCCATCACCTTCGTCGAGCGCGAGCTGGGCGACAGCAAGATGAGCCGTGACATCGTCGTCGAGGCGCTGTGGCGCGTGACGGCTTGGGGCGTCGGCTCCCGCGCGAACAAGCTCCTCGGGCGCAGGCCCACCTGATCCCTTCTTTACACCGTCCAGGCGCCCGCCCAGGCACACTGGGGGCATGACGACCGGCTCACCGCCCCCGACAGTCCCCCAGCGCTCACGTGCGCGCACCCTCGTACCGCTCTCCGTCGCCGCCTGGCTGGCGCTGGAGATCTGGCTGCTGACCGTCGTGGCCGACGCCGCGGGCGGATTCACGCTCTTCCTGTTGCTGGTGGCGGGCGTCGTGCTCGGCTCCGTGGTCATCAAGCGGGCGGGCCGCCGCGCCTTCCGGAACCTCACCGAGACGCTCCAGCGGCAGCAGTCGGGCGAGACGCCCGCGCAGCGGCGGGGGAGCAGCGGCAACGGCTTCCTGATGCTCGGCGGTCTGCTGCTGATGCTGCCGGGGCCGGTCTCGGACGCGGCGGGGCTGCTGCTGCTCGTACCGCCCGTCCGGTCGTTCCTCGGCAGGTACGCCGAGCGTTCCCTGGAGCGCAGAATGAGCGCGGCCGGCGCCGGCCGCCTGGGTGACGCCTTCCAGCAGGCCCGCATGCACCGCCCGGACGGCAAGGTCGTGCAGGGTGAGGTCGTCCGGGAGGACGCGCGGCCCGCGCCGCGGCGTGACGACGGCCTCCGGCCGCCGCTGGCCCCCTGACGCCCCCGCCGCTCCTGGCGCGGCCGCTCATGGAGTGGCACTCGGAGTGGCACTCACATGGAACGGCACCCGTGGAACGACAAGAGCCGCGGGGCTGTGACACAGAATCGCTGTGTCACAGCCCCGCGGCTCTTGCTGTCGTGCTGACTGCCGTCAGGCGCAACGCCGGGGCGTCACGCGGACTTGCGGCTGTCCCGCGGATGCACCGCAATGTTCATGGCGCCGGATCGCAGTACCGCAAGCCTTTCGGCCAGGACCTCTTCGAGCTCCTCGCGGGTGCGCCTTTCCATGAGCATGTCCCAGTGCGTACGCGCGGGCTTGCCCTTCTTCTCCTCAGGCCCGTCGCCGTCTACCAGGAGTGCCGTGGCGCCGCACGCCTTGCACTCCCACTCCGGCGGAATTTCGGCCTCTACCGAGAACGGCATCTCAAATCGATGTCCGTTCGGGCATGCGTACTCCACCGCCTGGCGCGGGGCCAGATCGATGCCGCGGTCGGTCTCGTAGCTTGTAACCACGAGTCGCGTGCCGCGGAGAGCTCGCTCACTCATGAATCGTGCCTCCCGGGCTTGTCGCCCACAGGACAGGTGTCGCTGTCGTCGTCATCCGGTCAACGTCCGGTCGGCGGTAAAGATTCCCGTTGCGGGTCATGCGTCGCCCGTCGTGCCGCTGCTTTTCCCAAAGTTGGGTACCCACCAGTGCCCGGTTTGTCACTTCTGGCAGCAGATGTCACCCAGCGTTGTCGATATCCGAGCGCGCAGTAACGGTCCGCCTGGCAGGCCAAAGGCGTACACTACCGGCCTTTCACTTCAAGGTCTAAATTCGTTCCGGCACGGGGTTTCCTGCCGCCTCCACGGCCCGCCTCACGGGTACCCGGACGAGCAGGGCGAATCCCAGGGCGAAGAAGGCCACGAGCGAGATGATCGCGTCCCGGTAGCTGCCGGTCAGCTGGTACGTGACCCCGAAGACCAGCGGCCCCAGCCAGCTCATGCCCCGGTCGCTCATCTCGTAGACCGAGAAGTACTCCGCCTCCTTGCCGCGCGGCACCATGTGGGAGAAGAGGGAGCGGGACAGGGCCTGGCTGCCGCCGAGGACCAGGCCGATCGCCGAGGCCAGGGCGTAGAACCAGACGGGCTCCCCGGCCGGCAGGAAATAGCCCGCGCCGATCGTCAGCGTCCAGGCCGCGAGCGAGCCGAGGACGGTGCGCCTGGCGCCGAACCGCTGGGCCAGCCGGCCCATGCCGAGCGCGCCGGCGACCGCGAGCACCTGTACCAGCAGGACGGCCGTGATGAGCGTCGTCTGGCCGAGGCCCAGTTCCTCGGACCCGTAGATCGACGCCTGCGAGATCACTGTCTGAACGCCGTCGTTGTAGACCAGATAGGCGAGCAGGAAGGACAGTGTCAGCGGGTGGCGTCGCATGTCCTTGACGGTGGCGACCAGGTGGCGCCACCCCGTGCCGGTCCTGCCCGGCGCGCGGCCACCGCTCGTTCCGCTCGCCGCCGCCCTCCGGTCGCGCAGCCGGCGCAGCGGCACGAGAGTGAAGGCGCCCCACCACAGTCCCGCCGAGGCCAGACAGATCCGGACGGCCGCGGACTCCGGGATCCCGAAGCTCTCGTGTCCCGAGTAGAGGACGAGGTCGAGGACGAGCACGAGGGCGCCGGACGTGTAGCCGAACGCCCAGCCGCGCGAGGAGACCTTGTCGCGCTCGTGCGGCCGGGCGATCTGGGGGAGGTAGGCGTTGTAGAGCACCATCGCGACGGACTGGGCGGCATTGGCGACGATCAGCAGGAACGCCCCGAGCAGATAGCGGTCCCCGTCCAGGAAGAACATGCCCGCCGTCGCGCCCGCCCCGACGTACGCGGCGGCCGCGAGCAGTGGCTTCCTGCGGCCCGTACGGTCCGCGACCGCGCCCACCAGCGGCATGACGAGGACGGCCACCACGACGGACACGGAGACGGCGTACGCGAACACCGAGCCCGCCCGCACCGGGACGCCCAGCGGGTGGACGAAGCCGTCCGCGTCCGCCGCCGCCTTCGCCACCGCCGTCAGGTAAGGGCCGAGGAAGACCGTGAGCACGCTCGTCGAGTAGACGGAGCACGCGAAGTCGTAGAAGTACCAGCCGCGTTGCTCGCGCCTGCGGCCGACCGTCCCGTCCGGGCCGTCCGCGTCCTCCGCGCCGTCGGTGCGGCCCACGGTGTCGGCGCTCACCGCGCACCCCCTCGCTCGTCCCCGTGCGGTCGCGCTCGCGGGGACGGGGCGGCACGGGTCAGGCCCAGGCACTCCGCTCGGTCAGCACCGTGCGCAACGTCTCGATGTGATCCGTCATGATGCCATCCACGCCGAGATCGAGAAGCGCCGCCATCCGGCCCGGATCGTTGACCGTCCACACGTGGACCTGGAGGCCGAGGGCGTGCGCCGTCCGCACGAAGCGGTGGTCGACCACCCTGATGCCGCTCCGGGCCTCCGGGACCTGTGCGCACACCGCGCTGCGGCGCACGGGGGCGGGCAGCGAGCGTGAACGCAACCACAGCCCCAGGACGCCCGTGGTGCCGAGGGAAGTGGCGAGGCGGGGGCCCGCGAGGCGCTGCGCCCTGGCCACCCGGTTCTCGTTGAACGATCCGACGCACACACGATCCCATCCGCCGGTCCTGCGGATCAGGCCGACCAGGGGTGCGAGAGCGGACTCGGCCTTGATGTCCACGTTCCAGCGGGCTTCGGGGAACTCCTCGAGCAGTTCCTCGAAGAGGGGCAGCGGCTCGTTTCCCGCCACCCGCGCGCGGCTGACGACGTTCCAGGGAAGCGCGGAAATGCGTCCCCGCGCGTCCGTCACCCGGTCCAGGGCCGCGTCGTGGAACGCGACGAGCCGGCCGTCCGCCGTGGCGTGCACGTCCGTCTCGAAGTACCGGTACCCGGCGTCACGGGCGCGCCGGAACGCCGCCGCGGTGTTCTCCGGGCCGTCGGCCGCCCCGCCGCGGTGGGCGAACGCGAGGGGCGCGGGGTGGTTCAGATAGGGGTGGCGTACCCGGTCACGGTTCACCGGGGGATTGTCGCGCCTTCCTGTGAACCGGTGCCGACGGCCCCGGTGCCGGCGTCCGGCGCCGGAACGGCGAAGACGCGCAGGAAGAACTGGGAGAGCGGTCCGATGGCGAGGGCGTAGACGACGGTGCCTGCGCCGAGGGAGCCGCCCAGGGCGAAACCGGTGGCGACGACAGCCACCTCGATCCCGGTGCGTACGAGCCGGACGGAGCGGCCGGTGACACGGTGCAGTCCGGTCATCAGCCCGTCGCGCGGACCGGGCCCGAACCGGGCGGCGATGTACAGGCCCGTCGCCACGCCGTTGAGTACGATGCCGGCGAGCATCAGCGGGATCTGTCCGGCCGGGCCGTGCACGCCGGGCACGAGGGCGAGCGTGCCGTCCATCGCGATCCCGATCACCACGACATTGGAGAGGGTGCCGAGCCCGGGGCGCTGCCTGATCGGGATCCAGAGCAACAGGACCACGGCGCCGACGATGATCGAGACCACACCGATCGTCAGTCCGGTCTTCTCGGCGAGGCCCTGGTGCAGGACTCCCCAGGGTTCGAGGCCGAGGCCCGCGCGCACCAGCACCGCCGAACTCACTCCGTACAGCGCCAGACCGACGTACAGCTGCAACAGCCGACGGGTGAGTTCCCTGGACAAGAGGCACTCCTTGGATCGAGGCAGTGGCGGCAGTGAACCGCTGCGTGACACTGTGTGGCTTGGCAGAAGATTTCATCCATGGCCAATTCGAGTGAGGTGGACCGGAAACTATGGCGCAGTGGACTTCGGTGGTCGGCGCGGCGCAACTCGCCAGGCAGCTCAACGCCCAGCAGGAACGCCCGCAGGGGTCCGGCACGCGCAAGCCGCCGGCGTACCGCGCCCTCGCCGACGGCATAAGGCTGCTGGTGCTCGAAGGGCGCGTCCCGGTCGCCGCGCGGCTCCCCGCCGAACGCGAGCTGGCCGTGGCCCTGGCCGTCAGCCGTACCACCGTGGCCGCGGCGTACGAGGCCCTGCGCGCCGAGGGCTTCCTGGAGTCGCGCAGGGGCGCGGGCAGCTGGACCGCCGTCCCCGCGGGCAACCCGCTGCCCGCGCGCGGCCTCGAACCCCTGCCGCCCGAGTCGCTCGGCTCCGTGATCGACCTCGGCTGCGCCTCCCTGCCCGCGCCCGAGCCGTGGCTCACCCGCGCGGTCCAGGGCGCGCTGGAGGAGCTGCCGCCGTACGCGCACACGCACGGCGACTATCCGGCGGGCCTGCCCGCGCTGCGGCAGATGCTCGCCGACCGGTACACCGAGCGCGGCATCCCGACCATGCCCGAGCAGATCATGGTCACCACCGGCGCCATGGGCGCGATCGACGCCATCTGCCATCTCTTCGCGGGCCGGGGCGAACGGATCGCTGTCGAGTCGCCGTCGTACGCCAACATCCTCCAGCTCATGCGCGAGGCGGGTGCCCGGCTGGTGCCCGTCGCGATGGCCGAGGGGCTCACGGGCTGGGACCTGCCGCGATGGCGGCAGGTGCTGCGCGACGCCGCCCCGCGCCTCGCGTACGTCGTCGCGGACTTCCACAACCCGACCGGCGCCCTGGCGGACGAGGACCAGCGGCGCGGGCTCGTCGACGCGGCGCGCTCGGCCGGGACCGTTCTCGTCGTGGACGAGACCATGACGGAACTCTTCCTGGACGCGGACGTCGCCATGCCGCGGCAGGTCTGCGCCTTCGACCCGTCGGGCAGCACGGTCCTGACGGTGGGCTCCGCGAGCAAGGCATTCTGGGCGGGCATGCGCATCGGCTGGGTGCGGGCGGCCCCGGACGTGATCCGCAGCCTGGTGGCGGCCCGCGCGTACGCCGACCTCGGGACGCCCGTACTGGAACAGCTCGCCGTCAACTGGCTGATGAGCACGGGCGGCTGGGAACAGGCCGTGGAGATCCGCCGCACGCAGGCACGCGAGAACCGCGACGCGCTCGTGGAAGCGGTGCGCAGGGAGCTGCCCGACTGGGAGTTCGACGTCCCGCGCGGAGGGCTGACGCTCTGGGTCCGCACCGGGGGGCTGTCGGGTTCGCGCCTCGCCGAGATG
This sequence comes from Streptomyces enissocaesilis, assembly GCF_039533765.1. NCBI lineage: Bacteria > Bacillati > Actinomycetota > Actinomycetes > Kitasatosporales > Streptomycetaceae > Streptomyces > Streptomyces enissocaesilis. Next base: position 81,300 of record NZ_BAAAUD010000008.1, read on the forward strand.
GGCGAGCGCGTCGGTGTGCGGGTCCCCTCGGGGCCGCGCTTCGGCGTCGACGGGGCCTTCGAGGGGTACGTCCGGCTGCCGTTCACCGTCGGGGGGCCGGTGGCGGACGAGGCGGCGGTGCGGCTGGCGGCGGCCGCGAGACTCGTGGGGAGCGGAGCAGGCTCCGGTACCGAGGTGCCGCGTACGTTCGTCGCCTGACCCGCGTCCGCCGGCTCTCCGGGCCTTCCGGGCCTTCCGGGTCAGCCCTCGGCGGATACCGGCTCCGGTTCCTGCGCCGGGGGCTGGATCCGGGGCTGTTCCCCGGAACGCGCCTCCGGCATGTCCAGGCGCTCGGGAAGCAGGTCGGTGACGGCCTGCCGGTGCGCCTCGCTCGTCGCGTCGTCGTACGGGTCGGGTGTCGCCGGGACCTGGAGCCGCATCACGGGGCCGGCGCCGAGCCGTGCGTAACCGCGCCCGGGTGGGGCGTCGCGTGTCGGTGTCGTGTGCGGCGGCTCTCCCAGGACGGACTCCACCTGCCCGGGGGCGGACGGACCGAGCACCACGCGCGCGCGTGTGTGGGAGCGTACGGTCTCGCTCAGGGCCTCCACGGTGTCGAACTGCTCCGCCACCACCACCGTCACGTTCGCCGCCCTGCCGTGCCGCAGTGGCACCTGGAGCAGCTGCTGGGGGTCGGGGCGCCCGTCGGCGGCCGCCAGGTGACCGAACACGCTCGGCCGGTCCAGCAGGATCCACAGGGGGCGTTTCGTGTCTTCCGGGGCGGGGTGTCCGGCCTGGCGGGCACGGTTCGCGGCGATCAGCCGCCGCTCGGTCTCGTGCGCGGCCCATTCCAGGCTGGCGAGCGCTCCCGCGACGCTGCATTCGACGGCCAGTACGCCGTCGCGTCCGGTGAGGCACGCGTACTCGCCGGTGCCGCTGCCCTCGACGATCACCACGTCGCCGTACTGGAGGGCCTGCAGGGCGATCGAACGCAGCAGGCTGGTCGTACCGCTTCCCGGGTGTCCCACGGCGAGCAGGTGCGGTTCCGTGGAGCGCGGACCCGTCCGCCAGATCACCGGGGGAGCGTTGTACGTCCGGTCGCCCTCCGTGACCGGTACGGTCCGCTGGACCGCTCCGGCGTCGGTGAAGCCCAGTACGGTCTCGCCCGGGGCGGTGACGAAACGCTGGGCGGCGATGGCGGTGGACAGCGCGGGGAGCACCGTCATGAGGAGCTGGTTGCCCTCCTCGTCCCACGCGAAGTGGTACTCGCGGCCGCGGCCCGACTTGGCGTGCAGCAGCTGCTCGACGCGTGCCCGGGAGGAGGCGTCGCCGTCGGCGAAGTACGCCGGGTAGCGCACCAGGAGCCGGACGAGCCGGCCGTCGTCGAAGGCGTACTCGGGGAACGCCTTGTCCCACTCGCCGCCGTGGGTGAACAGCGGGTCGGGGTCCTCGGCCACCGAGAAGTGCGGCACCAGGGCTTCGTAGACGGCCCGGAGCCGGTCCTTCTCGGCCTCGCCGGGTCCGGGCGCGGGGGTGTGCTGCCGCCCTTTCCAGGCGGCCGCGGCCATCACCGTGATCAGGACGAGCAGCGGCCCGTACGGGATGAGCGCGACCACCAGGACGAGGGCCGCCGCCAGGAACACCGCGGGACCACGCCGGTCCTTGGGCGTAGCGGCCCAGGCGCGCCGGCCGGCGGCGGCCAGCCTCCGAAGACCGCGTACGACGGTGATCAGCGGATGGAGGACGTCGGTGGCGCTGTCGGCTGCGGTGCGCGCGATCTCGCGGCTGCGGGTGATCGAGGCACTGCTGCTGCTCAGAATGCGGGGGAGTGGGCGCCGGGCCACTTCGGTCTCCTGGTGGTGTTGAAGCGGTTGTGGCAGGTCAGAACTGGATCCCGCCCAGCAGACCGGCGAGGCTGGCGCCCCCGGCCTTGATGCTCGGGGCGATGGCCGTGCCCGCGAGATAGAAGCCGAACAGTGCGCAGACGAGGGCGTGCGACGCCTTGAGGCCGTCCTTCCGGAAGAAGAGGAAGACGATGATGCCGAGCAGTACGACGCCTGAGATGGACAGGATCATGAGGGGTTCTCCTGGTTGAGGGGACAGTCACCATGAGTTCTTCCAGGCTCACAGCATGTAGCCATATGACAAAAGGTGCAAATGGGTTACTTTTCGGATTTTTCACTGAAGTGGCCGATGTGGGTCCGCTCACCGTGATCTTTGCCGCCGCCGGGCCGGGTCATGTCGGCGGGCGGGCAGTACCCTGACGATTCACTCGTACGGCTCCGATGCCGTACGTACAGGTCACAGCAGTGAACGGCAGTGGAAGGCGGTCCGCCCGATGAGCGAAACCCCGGATCCCGAGGTGGTCGAACTGGCTACCAAGATCTTCGACCTGGCGCGCCGGGGCGAGGCCGAGGCGATCGCCGCGTACGTCGACGCCGGCGTGCCCGCGAACCTCACCAACGACCGGGGCGACTCGCTCGTGATGCTCGCCGCCTATCACGGCCACGCCACCGCCGTGCAGGCCCTGTTGAGCCGTGGCGCCGATCCGGACCGGGCCAACGACCGGGGGCAGACGCCGCTCGCCGGCGCCGTCTTCAAGGGCGAGGAAGCGGTGATCCGCGCGCTGGTCGACGGCGGCGCCGACCCGTCCGCCGGAACGCCGTCGGCCGTGGACACGGCACGGATGTTCGACAAGAAGGACCTGCTGGAGCTGTTCGGCGCCCGGTGACCGGGGGTCGTAAATGTGGTCGCGTCGGCGAAATGGCTGGGTCATCATGACGTCGGATTCACATACGCGGGGACCGGCGGAAATCGCCGGACCACGGGAACGTGAACGGGCCCGCTCCGGGCCCACCGACGAGAGGCAGAGGAAGATGGTCTACAACGGGCAAGAGACGACGGCGGACGACCGGACAGGGTGTCGCGCGGCCTAGGCACGGCACGTATCCCGGTTGCGTCGACAGCTTGATGTGAGGCTCTTTCCATGTTCGATCCAGTCATAGCGCCGAGCGGCACACTGCTCGGCCTCCTGCAGCGGGGCCGCGGCGACGGCACGCTGCACGCGCTCGCCGCGCCGCGCCCCGAAGCGCTCGCGGCCCTCAACCACTGCGTCCTCGACGACCCCCGCCACGACTGGCACGTCGAGAACCGCTCCCTGTACTACGCGCGCCTCTACCTGGATCTCGACGGCGGGCTCGAAGCGATCGAGCGGCACCTCTTCGACCCCGAGGACCTCGTCGACACCGGCGAGGGCAGGACCGGCCTCGCCCTCGCCGTGCTGGGCCACCTCGCCTCGTACGGCAGGAACGACGCCATGGCGCTGCTGCGGCGGTACGCCAGGACCGGGACCAACTGGACCTGGGCCCTCGACGAGCTCGCCCTGCGCGACGACGACACGGGGCTGCGCGGCCTCGCCCTGCCCGTGCTCGCCCGGTTCCCCGCCACCCCCGGGGGCGAGGCCGCACTGGCCTCCGCCGTACGGGACGCCTTCGAGCCCCGGCCCTGGCGGCTGTGGTCCGAGGACCCGCGCGAAAGCGTCGGCGCCCGCGTGCGGGCGGCCCAGGAACAGGGGTCCTTCGCCCGCTGGCAGCGGCAGATGCGACCGTCCGGGCCCCGTCCCGGCTGGAGCGTCCAGGCGGTGTTCGACTGGGCCCAGCAGGGCCTGGACCGGGGTACGCCGCTCCATGTGCCGGCCGCCCGGTGTCTGACAGCCGTCGCGGGACCCGCGGACCGGTCCGCGATCGTCGAGGCCGCCCGCAGCGGCCAGGACGGCGCGCGCAGCACCGCCCTGCACTACCTCGCCGCATCACGCGATCCTGCCGCGCTCGACCTCATCGAGGCGGCGGCGCAGAGCCCCTCCCGCACCGTCGCGGAAGCCGCTGTGGCCTCCTTCGAGCGGATGTGCGACGCCGACGCGGTGGACCGGGCCCGCGGCTGGGTGCACCGCCCCGACGCCCTGGGGGCGTCGGCCGCCGGTGTGCTCGCCTGCCGGGGCGAGGCCGGGGACGCCCCGCTCGTGCTCGGCGCGCTGCGGGAGACCGTACGGGCGGACGGGCCCGACGCACCGCTCCTGTGGACCCTCGTGGACGGCGCGGGGCGGCTGGGCATCTGCGCCGCGGCGCCCGTACTGCGCCACGTCTACCGGGAGACGGCCTCCTCGCACCTGCGCGGCCGCGCGGCGCGGGCCCTGGCCGCCACCGACCCGTCGTACGCCACCGGCTTCGCCGTCGAGTGTCTGTGGGACTGCGAGGAGACCACCAGGGAACTGGCCGCGCTGCACGCCGAGACCGGCGACGCGCGCGTGGCGGAGAGACTGCGGCGGCTCGCCGCCGATCCGGCCGAGGAGGCCGAGGTGCAGACCGCCGTGCGCAGCAGGATCGGGCCCGACGCGCCCGCTCTCTGACCGGACCCGACGCGCCCGCCGTCTGACCGGGCGTGACGGCGGCTGTCCGGGTGGGTACGAGGGGCGGCCTGACCGGCGCGGGGACCGAACGCCCGTAGGACGTTCCTCGGCCGGACAGGTCCACGTCGGCCGGCACTACGGCGTCGTACACCCGCACATCGCCGAGGGACCCTGGACGGCCGACCGCGGCCTCTGGAACCCTGGCGGGCCGCACCCGGGCGAGCGCGGGCACCGGCTGATCGCCGCTCGTTTCCACGCCCTGCCGGCCGCCGAGGGGCCGGCGACCGGAGAACCGCCGGGACGCGAACCCGAGCGGCCCCCGCCCACCCGCGCACCCCCCTCCCGTGGCTTCTGGCGCCGCGCACCGGCCGGCCGCGCACCGGTCCACCGGCCTGTTGCCGCAGCTGCTGGGTCCGGCGGCCGGGGAGGTACGGCACGGGCCACGCGGGACCGGTGCGCGGCTCGATCCGCGTGCTTCCCGGGTGTTCTCGGCCGCGCTCGCCGCCGTATCCGCGCCGACTGCGCCGCTCCTTGCCAGACTGGGGGAATGAGCGGGCGCTGGGAATTCTGGATCGACCGTGGCGGCACTTTCACCGATGTGGTGGGCCGGCGCCCCGACGGGAGGCTCGTCACCCGCAAACTGCTCTCGCACGACCCGGAGCGCCACCGGGACGCGGCCGTCGCCGGAATCCGGCTGATGCTGGAGCTCGGAGCGGACGAGCCGGTCCCGGCCGACCGGATCGACACCGTAAGGATGGGCACGACGGTCGCCACCAACGCGCTCCTGGAACGGCGCGGCGAGCCGACCGTGCTCGTCGTCACCGAAGGCTTCCGGGACGCCCTGCGGATCGCCTACCAGAACCGCCCCCGGCTCTTCGACCGCCACATCGCCCTGCCCGAGGCGGTGTACGAGCGGGTCGTCGAGGTCCCGGAACGGGTCGACGCGCACGGAGCGACCGTACGGCCGCTGGACCTCGCCGCCGTCACCGGGCAGTTGAGCGCCGCGCGGAGCGACGGTTTCCGCAGTGCCGCTGTCGTGCTGATGCACGGCTACCGGCATCCCGCGCACGAGTCCGCCGTCGCGGCCGAGGCACGTCGGCTCGGATTCACCCAGGTGAGCTGTTCGCACGAGGTCAGTCCGCTGATCAAGCTGGTGCCGCGCGGCGACACGACCGTCGTGGACGCGTACCTCTCACCGGTCCTTCGCCGCTACGTCGACGAGGTCGCCGAGGAACTCCAAGGCGTCCGCCTGATGTTCATGCAGTCCAACGGCGGACTGCGCGAGGCGGCACACTTCCGCGGCAAGGACGCCGTGCTCTCCGGCCCCGCGGGCGGCGTCGTCGGAATGGCCCGTACCTCGCAGCAGGCCGGGTTCGAGCGCGTCATCGGTTTCGACATGGGCGGCACCTCCACCGACGTGTCGCACTACGCCGGCGCGTTCGAAAGGGACTTCGGCACGCAGGTCGCGGGCGTACGCATGCGCGCCCCGATGATGGACATCCACACCGTCGCGGCGGGCGGCGGCTCCGTGCTGCACTTCGACGGCCGGCGCTACCGGGTCGGCCCCGACTCGGCGGGCGCCGTCCCGGGGCCCGCCTGCTACCGGCGCGGCGGCCCGCTCACGGTCACCGACGCCAATGTGATGCTCGGACGTGTCCAGCCGGACCACTTCCCCGCCGTCTTCGGACCGCACGGCGACCAGCCCCTGGACGCCGGGGCCGTGCACCGCGGGTTCGCGCGGCTCGCCGACGACGTCGCCGAAGCGACCGGTGTACGGCGCAGCCCCGAGGAGGTCGCGTCGGGCTTCCTCGACATCGCCGTCCTGAACATGGCGAACGCCGTCAAGAAAATCTCCGTGCAGCGCGGTCACGACGTCACCCGGTACGCCCTTACCAGCTTCGGCGGCGCCGGCGGGCAGCACGCGTGTGCCGTGGCCGACGCCCTGGGCATCAGCACGGTGATCGTGCCGCCGCTGGCCGGCGTGCTCTCCGCGTACGGCATCGGACTGGCCGACGCCACCGCCATGCGCGAGCAGTCGGTCGAGGCGGAGCTCGACGAGGCGTCGCTCGGGGGCGTACGCGAACTGTGCGACCGGCTGGCCGGACGTACCCGTGCGGAACTGCGCGCCGACGGCATCGCGGACGCGGCGATCAGTACCCACGCGCGCGTGCTGATCCGCTACGCCGGTACGGACGCGAGCCTGCCGGTGGCACTGGGCGGCGTCCCGGACATGACCGCGGCCTTCGAGGCGGACCACCGCGCGCGGTACGGCTTCACCATGGACAAGCCGCTGGTCGTCGAAGCCGTCTCGGTGGAAGCCGTGGGCACGGCCGGACCGCACGTTCCACGGAACGCCACCGAAGAGAACACGCGCCCGGGATCGCCGGCACCCCGTGCGACGGTAAAGATGTTCACGGAAGGGCGCCGGCAGGACACCCCGCTGTACCGACGCGACGACCTGCGGCCGACGGACACCGTAGAGGGGCCCGCCGTCGTCGCCGAGGACGACGCCACCACCGTGGTCGACCCGGGCTGGCAGGCGGCCGCCGGAGAGCGCGGACATCTGCTGCTCACGCGCGTGCGCCCGCGCCCCGGCAGGACGGCGGTCGGCACGGACGCCGATCCCGTCATGCTGGAGGTGTTCAACAACCTCTTCATGGCCATCGCCGAGCAGATGGGCGTACGCCTCGAAAACACCGCCCACTCCGTGAACATCAAGGAGCGGCTGGACTTCTCCTGTGCGCTCTTCGACACGAACGGCGGCCTGATCGCCAACGCTCCGCACATTCCCGTGCACCTCGGTTCGATGGGCGAGTCCATCAAGGAGGTGCTGCGGCGCAATGAGGGGAGCATGCGGCCCGGCGACGTGTACGCGATCAACGATCCGTACCACGGCGGCACACACCTGCCCGACGTCACCGTGGTGACACCCGTGTTCGACGCGGACGGAGGGCCGTTGCGCTTCCTGGTGGCCTCGCGCGGACACCACGCCGAGATCGGCGGAATCACCCCCGGTTCCATGCCCGCCTTCAGCCGTACGGTGCACGAAGAGGGCGTTCTCTTCGACAACTGGCTCCTCGTGAGGGACGGCAGGCTGCGTGAGGACGAGACGCGCGAGCTGCTGGACGCCGCCCCGTATCCGTCGCGCGACCCGGACACCAACCTGGCCGACCTGCGCGCCCAGATCGCCGCCAACGAGAAGGGAATCGCCGAACTGCGGCGCGTGACCGACCAGTTCGGGCTGGAGGTGGTCCAGGCGTACATGCGGCACGTGCAGGACAACGCCGAGGAGTCCGTGCGGCGGATCGTCGCCGGGCTGCGGGACGGTTCGTACCGTTACGAGACCGACAGCGGGGCCGTGATCCAGGTGGCACTGCGGGTGGACCGTGAGGCGCGCAGCGCGGTGCTGGACTTCACCGGAACGGCACCGCAGCAGCCGGGGAACTTCAACGCCCCCAAGTCGGTGGTCATGGCGGCCGTTCTGTACGTCTTCAGAACACTCGTCGCCGAGGAGATCCCTCTCAACAGCGGCTGCCTCGAACCGCTGGAGGTACGGGTCCCCGAGGGCTCGATGCTCGCGCCCGCCCACCCGGCGGCGACCGTGGCAGGCAATGTCGAGACCTCGCAGGCGGTGACCGGTGCGCTGTACGCCGCGCTCGGTGTCCAGGCCGAGGGCTCGGGAACCATGAACAACGTCACCTTCGGCAACGACCGCGTGCAGTACTACGAAACCGTGGCGAGCGGCTCGGGGGCGGGCGACGGGTTCGACGGGGCCGACGCCGTGCAGACCCACATGACCAACTCGCGTCTCACCGATCCCGAGGTGCTGGAGTGGCGCTACCCGGTGCGCCTGGAGAGCTTCTCCGTGCGGGAGGGCAGCGGGGGAGCCGGCCGGTGGCGGGGCGGCCGCGGCGCGGAGCGCAGGATCCGCTTCCTGGAGCCGATGACGGTGGCGCTGCTCTCCGGCCACCGCCGCGTCCCGCCGTACGGCATGGCGGGCGGCGGACCGGGAGCGACCGGCAGCAACTTCGTCGAGCGCGCCGACGGCACCGTCACGCCGCTGGAGGGGTGTGACACAGTCGAAGTCGGACCGGGGGACACGCTGGTGGTCCGTACGCCCGGCGGAGGCGGCTACGGCAGCCCTGGTGGCAGCTGAGGACGCCCGAGGACGCCCGAGAGCTTCCCTGCGGGCTCTCAGCGCCCGCCGGTCAGGACGAAGCGGATGGGCGTACCGGGTGCGGCCTGCGCCGCCGCGGCCAGATCCCGTTCCCCGACGACGGCGATCACCGGGTAGCCGCCCGTAGTGGGGTGGTCGGCCAGGAACACCACGGGGCGCCCGTCGGGCGGCACCTGCACCGCGCCGAGCACCATGCCCTCACTCGGCAGTTCACCGGCCGCGGCGCGCTCCAGGGGCGGACCGTCGGTACGCAGCCCGATGCGGTTGCTCGCGGAGGAGACCCGGTAGACCGCCGTGGCCAGGGTGCGCAGCGCCCGCCCGGTGAACCAGTCCCTCCGGGGCCCGGGGCCGGCCCGCAGCACCAGTTCCCCCGGAGGGCCCTGCCAGGGCACGGCATCGGCGTACACCGGTGGCCCCGTTTCGTCCCCCAGCGGCAGCACCGCACCGTCGGTCAGCGGCGCGGGGCCGAGTCCCGACAGCAGATCGGTGGAACGGCTGCCCAGCACGGGCTCGGCGGCGACCCCGCCGGCGAACGCGAGACAGCTCCGTACGCCGCGCACCGCATGCCCCAGCTCCAGTACGGATCCCGCCGCCACGCGCACCGGTGCGCCCCAGGCGGCGGGCCGCCCGTCCACGGTGACGGGACACGGCGCACCCGTGACCGCCACGGTGACCGCGCAACGCGGCCGTACCGCACACCCGTTGAGGGTCGTCTCCAGGAGAGCCGCCTCCGGCGGATTGCCGACCAACCGGTTCGCGAGAGCGCTCGCCGGCCGGTCCAGCGCGCCCGAGAGCGGCACTCCCAGATGGGCGTGGCCGGGCCGCCCCTGGTCCTGTACGGACGTCAGCGCCCCGGCCCGTACGACCGCGAAAGCCCGGTCCGTCACGGCCGCTCCGGTACGAAGCGCACCCGGGTCCCCGGTGTGAGCAGCGCGGCGGGTTCCCGGGTGTGGTCCCACAGCACTTCCTCCGTCGAACCGATGAGCTGCCAGCCGCCGGGGGAGACGCGCGGATACACCCCCGTGTACGCACCGGCCAGCGCGACGGCGCCCGCGGGGACCGCCGTGCGCGGCGTGGCCCTGCGCGGTACGGCGTACCGCTCGTCGAGGCCGGTCAGATAGCCGAACCCGGGGGCGAACCCGCAGAACGCCACCCGGAACACGGTCGCCGCGTGAATCCGCCCCACCTCGCCCTCCGGTACGTCCCACAGCTCGGCCACCGCCGCGAGGTCGGGGCCGTCGTAACGCACCGGGATCTCGACCGCCCCCCCGACGCCCGGCGCGAGCGGCGGGATCTCCCAGCCCGCCAGCCGCTGCGCGAAGTCCCCGGGGCCGTCGAGGCCGTCGAGCAGTACCGTGCGCGCCGCCGGCACGATCTCCCGCACGGCGGGGAGCGTGCCCTGCGCACGGCGGCGCAGCAGCTCGGCGTGGAACGCCTCCGCCTCCTCGCCGCTGCCGAATTCGACCAGCAGGGCACGGTCGCCGGCCGGCAGCGCCCTCATGGCACTCATGCGAAGGCCTCCACACGGACGCCCGCGTCCTCCAGGCGCTCCCGTACGCGGCGGGCAAGCTCGACGGCGCCCGGGGTGTCCCCGTGCAGGCACAGCGAGCGGGCCCGCACTCCGACCGGCCTGCCGCAGCGCGAGGTGACGACGCCGGACCGGGCCATCGAGACGGAGCGTTCGACGACCGTCACCTCGTCGGTGACGACGGCGCCCTCCTGCCCGCGCGGAACGAGCGTTCCTTCCGCCGTGTACGCGCGGTCCGCGAACGCCTCGGCGACGACCGGCAGCCCGGCCTTCGAGGCGATGTCGAGGAACCGTGACCCCGGCAGCCCGAGAACCGGCCGCTGTCCGCCCGCGAGCAGTACACCGCCGACGACGGCGGCTGCCTGCTCCTCGTCGTGCACCACACGGTTGTAGAGCGCGCCGTGCGGCTTGACGTACGAGACGCGCGAACCCGCCGCTCGCGCGAACACCTCCAGTGCGCCTATCTGGTAGGCGACTTCGGCGGCGAGTTCGTCCGCGGGGACGTCCATCGCGCGTCGTCCGAAGCCTGCCAGATCGCGGTACGAGACCTGCGCGCCGATCCGCACCCCCCGCTCGGCGGCGAGGTCGCAGACGCGGCGCATGGTCACCGCGTCACCGGCGTGGAAGCCGCAGGCGACGTTGGCACTGGTGACGACGGACAGCAGCTGCTCGTCGTCGGTCAGCCGCCAGCGCCCGAAACCCTCCCCGAGGTCGGCGTTGAGGTCGATCGATGCCGAGGTCATGTACGGATCCGTCTCCTGTCCAGGCCACACGGAACTGCTCGTCGCGGGCGTCGGTGATGAACATCCGGCCCGGTGCGTGGGTGATCGCGAAGGGCGGACCTGAGGCCGTCACGGCCGTCTGCGGCCTCACTCCGCAGGCCCGGAACACCGGAATCCCACCGGGCTGCGCTTCGACGGTACCGCCGAAGCCCGGCTGCCCGAGGTCCATGATGCCGATGACCGGGCAGACCAGTGCACGGATCGGTGCCGGGCCCGGCGGGGTGGTCCGGACCCCCGGTCGTCACGCCGACCCCTGTGCGGAGCAGATCGCGTGCTTCCCGGGGGCTCCTGGCCGTCGTGATGCCGTTCACCGGAGCTCCCTTCCGCGCGTCTCGGGAAGGCCGAACAGCGCCACTACGGCGAGCCCGTAACCGATGGCACCGAAGATGAGAGCGCCCCCGACTCCCCAGCTTCCCGCCAGGAAGCCGACGAGGGTCGGGAAGAACGCGCCCACGGCGCGGCCCGTGTTGTACGTGAACCCCTGGCCGGTCCCGCGAACCGCCGTCGGATAGAGCTCACTGAGGAACGAACCGAAGCCGCTGAAGATGGCCGACATGCAGAACCCCAGCGGGAAGCCCAGGACGAGCACCACGTCGTCCGCCCCGGACGGGATGTTGGTATAGGCGAGGATGCAGGCGGCGGAGAGGAACGCGAAGAGCGCGATGTTCTTCTTGCGGCCCAGCCTGTCGGTGAGGTACCCGCCGGTGAGGTAACCGATGAACGCACCCGAGATCAGGAACGCCAGGTAGCCGCCGGTGCCGACGACGCTGAGGCCCCGCTCCGTCTTGAGGTAGGTGGGCACCCAGGTGGCGAGGGTGTAGTAGCCGCCCTGGACGCCGGTGGACAGGAGCACACCGAAAAGGGTGGTGCGCAGCAGGTCCTTCTTGAAGATCGCCGTGAACAATCCCTTGTTGCTGCTCGCGAGACGCCGTTCGGCCGCTTCCGGCGCGTCGCTGACGTGGCGCCGTACGTAGACCACCAGGAGCGCGGGAAGCGCACCGGTCCAGAACATCACGCGCCAGGCCGTGTCCGGGTCCAGGTACTGGAACACCACCGTGTAGACGATGACCGCGAGCGCCCAGCCGACCGCCCAGGAACTCTGGATGACGCCGAGCGTACGGCCGCGGTGCCTGGCGGAGGAGTACTCGGCGACCAGGATCGCGCCGACCGCCCACTCGCCGCCGAAACCGAGGCCCTGGAGGGCACGGAAGACCAGCAGCGTCTCGTAGTTGGGGGCGAACCCGCACAGGACGGTGAACAGCGCGTAGGTGATCACCGTGATCATCAGTGCCTTCACCCGGCCTATGCGGTCGGCGGCGATGCCCGCGATGGCGCCGCCGATCGCGGAGACGACCAGGGTGACGGTCGTGAGCAGGCCGGTCTGCCCGGTGCTGAGACCGAAGTACGCGGAGATCGCGACCATGCTCAGGGGCAGCGTGAAGAAGTCGTAGGAGTCGAGGGCGTATCCGCCGAACGCTCCGCCGAACGCGCGGCGGCCGCGCGGCCCGAGGGCGCGCAGCCAGGCGAACGCTCCGTTGTCGTCGGGGAGTTCGTTCTGCTCCGGCTGTGCCTGGGTGGTACTCATCTGCACCTCGCAGAAGGGGAGGAGGGAGGAGTGCGCTGGGACCGTGCGGTGACGTCACGGTAGGGGATTGTTGAACGATCCGACAAGACTCATGTCGGCTCGTTCCTGCTTCTACGATGGACACCGCGCGTCAGCAGGAGCGGCCGGCGCGGGAGGACCGAGGGAGAGGGTGCTGTGAGCACGACGGAGTCCGAGGCCGGAGGGCTGGCGGACGACCGCCCGCTGCTGGGCCGCACCAGTACGGCGGAGCGCGTCGCGGACATCCTCCGCACCCGTGTCGCCGAGGGCTATTTCCCGCCGGGGGAGCGCCTTTCGGAGGACAGCATCGGCAAGGCGCTCGGCGTCTCGCGCAACACCCTGCGCGAGGCGTTCCGGCTGCTGACCCATGAGCGGCTGCTCGTCCACCAGCTCAACCGCGGCGTCTTCGTCCGGGTCCTGGCCGTCGAGGACGTCGAGGACATCTACCGCACCAGACGGCTGGTCGAATGTGCCGTCGTCCGCGGCCTGGGCGCGCCTCCCTTCCCCCTCGGCGGCCTCGACAAGGCCGTCACCGACGGCGAGCGGGCGGCCCGCCGATGGGAGTGGAAGGGGGTGTCGACGGCCAACATCCACTTCCACCGCGAACTCGTCGCCCTCGCCGGCAGCCCGCGCACCGACGAGCTGATGCGTGGTGTCCTGGCCGAACTGCGCCTCGCCTTCCACGTGGTGGCGGACCCACGCAGGCTGCACGAGCCCTATCTCGTACGGAACCGGCAGATTCTGGAATGCCTGCGGACAGGCGACAACGCGGCCGGTGAACAACTGCTCGCCGGTTATCTCGACGACTCGCGCACCCAGCTCGCCGAGGTGTACGCGCGTCACATCGAGACCGGGAACTGGGGAGCCTGAGCGCCTGCCGGCCCCTCTGCCCCGGCCCGCCCGCAGGGGTCGCTTCTGCGCCGTTTCGACCGGTGTCAGTGCGAGGACCTAATCTGGGCCACGTGACTTCGCCTGCATCGACGGAATTGGTTCCGCCCCAGCTCAGCGCGGGGCCGCGGCCCGCCCAGGGCCCGGCCGCCGACGAGGGGCTGGCGCGACGGCTCCGTGCGCTCGCCTGCACGGCGCCGCTCCATGATCTCGACGTCCGCAAGGCGAATCTCGCAGGCGAGTACTCGGTCTACGCGATGGCGGAAGTCGCCCTCGCCGCGATCGATCTGGTCACCCTCAACATGGACTTCGACACAGGTGCCGACCATGAGCAGATAGTGGCCAGACTGCTCCCGCGCGTCGCCGCCCAGGCCCCGCACCGCCCATTGGCCGAGCACGAACGCGTCGCCCGCTGGGTCCTGGAGAACCTGATCAACGTGGGAAGCGTGGACCGCGGCTTCCGCGCGGTCTACGGCACGTTCGGCCCGGACGGCGCCTATGTGCGCAGGGACTACGACTTCAAGCTCATCGAGGAGGTCCCCGGACACGGCGGCAGTGTCTACCTGCGGACCACCGACGAGGCGGTCAACGTCCTCGTCGGCGCCCTCGACACGGATGTCACCAGCGCGCAGATCGCCGCCGAGGTCAAGCTCGAAGTCCTGATCAGCCGGGGCCGGCTCGCCGACGCCCAGCTCGCCGCCGAGCAGGCCCGCTACCGGACCGTGCAGTACGCCGAGACGCTCCGCAGGACCCTGGAGGCCACCCGGCGCAATGTGCGCGCCGTCGACTGGCTCAACTCCGTGCCCGACATGATCGCCGAGGCGCTCGACCACGTGGCCGACCGCTACCGGCACGAGAACGCGATCCTCACCAACATCCGCAAGGCGCGCGACGAGGCCGAGGGCCCGGAGAACAAGCGGCGCGCGGCCGAGCTCGTCGACATCGTCAAGGACTGCATCCGCAGGCACACGCAGCTGCAGTCCCGGCTGCTGGAAGCGGGACCGCTGTTCCGCGCCGAGCAGGACCGCCAGGCCTTCGCCACGCCCACGGCCCGGTCGGGGCTCGATCTGTACGGCCAGCTGGTCGCCCCGCTGTTGCCGCTGCCGGTCGAACAGGCGATCCGGGTCACCGACGCCTTCTTCGCGCGCGGCACCGGGCTGCGCACGCCCGTCGCCGTACGCGTCGGAGACCTGGTCGACATACTGCTGACGCCGCCGGTGGAGCGGGAGCACCTGGGCGCCGAGATGCCGGAGCCCGACCTGATCGCCACCCCCGACGACAGCCGCTTCAGCGAGGAGCAGCTGGCGAGCGCGATGGAGCTGCTCGACCTGCCGCACGACGCACCGCGCAGGCTGTCCGGGCTGCTGGTGGACGCCCGGCGCCGCGACCCCGAGCTCCCGTACCTCGTCGCCCTGCTCGCGGTGCACGCGGCGAGCCCGCCGGTCGGCACCGCGTACCGGCAGGGCGAGGAACGGCTGCTGTTCGCCGTCGACGACGGCACCGAGCTCGACGACCCGGAGTTCGGCGGCGCCGACCTGATCGTGGGCATGGCCCTGCTGGACGCGGCCGGGATGACCGCGGACCGGAAGGAGACGGCATGAACATGAATACGAGAGGCCGGACCGCCCTGCCCCGGGCCGGTACCCCGGCTCCGCCGCCACCCGCCCGTCCGGAACCGGCCTCCTCCGCCGCCACCGGCCCGGCAGCAGTGTTCCACGGCACTGTCCGTGCGCCGTACCGGCAGGCGCCGCCCGGTGACCGTGCCGTCGCTGCCGCAGGCCCGGGTACCCCGGGCGCCGGGCGCGCCACCCCGTCCGTACCCGAAACCGAGAATTTCCGTACCGAGGAGCAGCAGCCGTGAGTGACCACCACGCAGAGCACGCCGACGCGTGGAGGGAGCGACCCGTCGGTGACGCGGACGACGCGGCCACCGCCGCCGAGCCTGCCGAGACGTTCGCGACCGCTCCTTCACCTCCCCCGCCCGTCGCGAACGGCGCGGTCACGCCCGCCGACGCCGCCGACGCCGCCCGGCTCGTGTCCTTCGGGCTGCAGCCCAAGCTGCTGCCCGCCCGCGACATCGAGTACGCCGACCTCCTCCGCCGCTACCGCGAGGAGCCCGCCTTCGCCCGGCTGGCCGACGCCGTCGCGACCGGGCTCGGGCTCGTCGTCCTCGAAGTCTCCACACGCGCCGGCATGGCGGTCTCCGCCGGAGAGGACTCCGTCTTCGCCGTACGCATGGGCGACTACGCCCGGCGTGCCTCCGCCGACTCCGCCGACCGGTTCCTGCACGGCCTCGCCCACCTGGCTGTCGCCGCGCTGGCGTTCCCCCGCCCCGAAGACCTCGCCGACGACCACTACATCGGCCGCATCACGGTCAACGGCGTCGACGCCTTCGTACGGCAGGCCTGCCGCCGTCTCGAGGACCGCGCCGACGCCGAGGGCGACAACACCGACCCGGCCACCGACGCCCCCGGCCTCGAAGCGGCCTGGCGGATATACGCCCGTCGCAGCGCGACCGGCGCCACCAAGGACGCGCGGCGACTGGCCGGCTCCACCACCGGCATCGTCGGCAAGGCCGTTGCCTTCCTCACCGACTCCGGCTTCCTGCACCGCACGGGTGACGACGCCGGAGGGGCGTACCGCACCACCGCCCGTTACCAGCTGCAGGTCCGCGACATGGCGGGCAGTGCCGCCATGGCCGAGCTGCTGGAACTGGGCGTGGTGCCGGTGACCGACGGCAGCGCGACGCTCGTGCCGCCGCCGGACGCCGACGACCTCGAACTGACCGCCGAGGCAGGGCTCCCCTTCCACGCCTGATCCAGCCGGTCCCGGCCGGTCTCCGGCCGGCCGGTCATCGCACACCTGCCGCTTCACGACTTACGACGAGAGTCCGCCGCCATGTACGAGTTGTCCCGGGTCCGCCTCTACTCCATCGGGCCCGCCGGTGCGCGCTACGCCGACACCGTGCTTGACCTGCGCGGAGTCGGCAAGCCCGTCCCCCACCCCGCCCCCACCCAGGCGGAGTTCTTCGAGGAGGACCCGGTCGGCCCGCCGCGCAGGCCCGCGCCCGCCGGCGTGCTCTTCCTGGAGAACGGCGGCGGCAAGTCCGTCCTGCTCAAGCTGATCTTCTCGGTGATGCTGCCGGGCCACCGCAATACGCTCGGCGGCGCGAGTTCCGGCGTGCTGCGCAAGTTCCTGCTCGCCGACGACTGCGGGCACGTGGCACTGGAGTGGCAGCACACGCTCACCGGTGAGTGCGTGGTCGTCGGCAAGGTGAGCGAGTGGCGCGGGCGGCAGGTGTCCAACGACCCACGGAGGTTCGCGGAGGCCTGGTACTCCTTCCGCCCCGGCCCCGGTCTCAGCCTCGACTCGCTGCCGGTCGCCGAGTCCACCGCCGTCCGCACGCCCGGCGAGGGCGCTTCGGGCGCGAAGGGCCGCCGCCGCACCATGAAGGGCTTCCGTGACGCGATCACCGAAGCGGGCAAGGTGTACCCGCACCTCGACATCCACTGGGAAGAGATCCACGACCGCTGGAACGAGCACCTCGGAGACCTCGGCCTCGACCCCGAGCTCTTCCGCTACCAGCGAGAGATGAACGCGGACGAGGGCGAGGCGGCCGGCCTCTTCGCGGTCAAGAAGGACTCCGACTTCACCGACCTGCTGCTGCGTGCCGTCACCGACACCAGGGACACCGACGGCCTCGCCGACCTCGTCCACGGCTTCGGCAACAAGCTCGGCCGCCGGGCCGAGCTCACCGCCGAGCGGGACTTCACGGCGGGCTCCGTCGACCTGCTCGGACGCATCGTCGAGGCGGCCGGGACGCGCGTGCGCGCCCGCGACGTCCACGCGGGCGCCGAGCGGAGGACCCGTACGCTCGCCCGAAGGCTCTCCGCGCGCGCCGCCGAGGAGCGCGGCCGGACCGCCGAACTCGCCCAGCAGGTCACCGCCGCCGCGCACACCGTCACCGAGGCCGAGCAGGCCCGCAGCCGCAGCTCCCTCATCGCCAGCGAGCTGGCCTACCGGCACGCCTCGCTGGCCCTCACCGCCGCGGAGAAGGCGGCGGGCGCGCAGCGCCGCGAGCTGGCCGACGCCCGTACGCTGCACGCCGCCTGGCAGGCCGCCGAGGCCGTACTGCGCCACCGCGCCGCCGCGGACCGCTCCGCGCGCGTGGCCGTCGCCATCCGCGAGGCCGAGCGGGACGCCGCCCCGGCGCTGGCGGCCCGTGCCACGGCCGCGGGCGAGCTCGTACGGGCCCTGCACGCGGCGGCCGAGGACGGGGAACGCGTGGCCGCCGAGGAGGAAGAGCGCTCGGCCGCCCTCCAGGAGGCGGGCGAGGCGGCGCACCGCGACGCCACCACGGCCGCCACCCAGGCGCAGCGCGCCCGCAGCGAGGCCGGGCACCTGCGCCAGCGCCTCGCCGAGGTCGAACAGGAGACGGCGGAAGCGGTACGCGCCGGCTGGCTCGACGACACGGCTCCGGACGCCGACCCGGCGCGGGCGGCGCTGGCCGCCACCGACGCGGAGAAGGCGGCGGTCGCCGCCTGGGACACGGCCCGTGAAACGGCCCGTGCGACGGGGGAGCAGGCGAAGGAGGCCGCCGGCGCGGAGGCCCGCGCCGAACTGGCGGCGGCCCGCGCGGCGGACGCCGCGCAGGGCGCGCAGCACGCGTACGAAGCCGAGCGCCGCGCGGCGCAGTCGCTGGCGGCGGAGGACCGCCTGGCGGAGCTGCTCAGCCTGCCGGCGTCCCATCCGGCCGCCGCCGTACCGCAGCCCCGCCGGGGCACGGCCGGAACACCGCCGGACGGCACCGCCGCCACTGCGGCGCCAGGCCCGGACGGCACGGCCCCCGCAACCGCCGACGGCACGAGCCCGGCGGACAGCGACGCCGACGCCCGCACGGACGCGTTCGGCCGGCCCGCCGCGTCCGCATCCGCGCAGTCCCGGTCCGTCCGCGTCCCCCGCCGCGCCGCCGAGGGCCCGCTCACGGTCGAGGAGCTGGACCGTAACGCCGAGGACCTCCTCACTCTGCTCGACCAGAGCATCACCTCCGCCGAGCGGCAGCTCTTCGAGCTGCGTACCGCCGCCGCCGACGACGCGCGCATCCTCGGGGCACTCGGCGACGGAGGGCTGCTGCCCCCCGGCCCCGACGTCCTGGCCACCGTCGAGTTCCTCGGCGAGCACGGCATCCCCGCCCTGCCGGGCTGGCGCTACCTGGCGCAGGCCGTCGACCCCGCCGACCACGCCGCCGTGCTCGCGGCCCGGCCCGAGCTGGTCGACGGCGTCGTCATCACCGACCCCGAGGCGCACGTCAGGGCCCGGGAAGCCCTCGTCGGCGCCGCGCTGCTGCCCCGCTCGGCGGTCGCCGTCGGCACCGCCGCCGCGCTCCTGGCGCCCGTACCCGCCCCCGGTGCCGCCCCGTCGGGCCGCGCCGACGTCTTCCTCGTACCGCCGAACCCGGCGATGCACGACGAACACGCGGCCGACGAGGAGCGCCAGGCGCTGCGGGCCAGGGCATCCGCCCGCGACGAGGAGATCCGCGGGCTCGCCGCCCGGCTGACCGGCGACCGTACGCTCGCGGCCCGCCTCGGTTCCTGGCGCGCCGACTGCCCGCCCGGGATGCTCGCCGAGCTGGCGGAGGCGGCCAGGAGGGCGGGCGAAGCGGCCGAGACCGCGGAAGCCGCGCTCGCCGAGGCCCGTACGGTCCGCGCCGAGGCCGACGAGGCCGCGGCCGAGGCCGCGCGCGTCAGGGACGAACGGCAGGACGCCGCCCAGCGCGCCCGCCGCGTCGCCGACGCCCTCGCGGGCCTCGCGTACCGCCTGCGGGAGCGCGCCGGCTGGCAGGTCAAGGTGCGCGAGCTGACCGAGGAGGCCGCGGAGCTGGAGGCCAGTGCCGCGGTCTGCCTGGAGCGCGCCAAGGCGGCCGACGAGGACCGCCGCGCCGCCCAGCGCGCCGCCGACGACGCCCACCGGACCGCGCGCACGCTGCGCGCCGAGCGGGCCGAGATCGCCGGCGCTCCCGAGACGTCGCCGGAGCCGGACCAGGACGCACCGCGTATCGCGCTGCCCGCGCTGCGCGAGGCGTACCGTGCCGCGTCCCAGCTGTACGAGAAGGTCGGTGTCGGCGCCGATCTGCGCGCCGAGCAGGCCAGGGCGGAGAGCGAGGAGAGCGCCGCCCTCGCCGAGCTCAACCGGCTCTCCAACAAGGTCCGCACCAGGGCCGCCCTGATGCTGGAGGGCACGGACGGCGCCGACGGCCCGTCCCGCCAGGCCGCAGTCGCCCGCGCCGAATCCCTCGTACAGATGCTGGAGTCGAGGGCGTCCGCCGCGAGCGAGCAGCTCGGCAGGCTCCGCGGTGAGGCCGAGCGCCTCGCCCCCCAGGACGGCACGGCGCACACCGAACTGCCCGACGACCTCGTGCCCGCCGACGCGGAGCACGCGCAGGCGCTGCTGCGCACCGCCACCTCCGAACTCGCCTCCCGCACCGACGCCCTGGACTCGGCCCGCGCGGCCCACGCCGAACTGCTGCGGGCGCACCGCGCGGCCGAGGACGCGGCGGGCGGTTTCGACGAGACGGCGGCGCTGCTGCGCGACCTGCTCAGGGACTACCACCAGGAGGACGAGGCCGCCGAGGGACCCGACCCCTACCCGGGCAGTCTGGAGGAGGCCCGGCAGTCGGCCGCCGAGTCCCGCCGTTCGCTGCGCGGCTGCTCGGCCGACCTGTCCGCCGCCGAGGCATCGGTGCGCGAGGCGAGCGACGTGCTCGTACGGCATGCCAACTCCACGCGGTACGAGCAGGTACGCACCCCCGCGCGCCAGCAGATCCGCGAGCTGCCGGCCGCCGCGCTGCCCGAGCACGCCGCGGCGTGGGCGGCGGCGTTCGCGCCCCGGCTGCGCGTACTGACCGACGAGCTGGAGCAGTTGGAGCGCAACCGCGACAGCATCGTCGACCGGCTCCGGGGCCTCGTGGAGTCGGCCCTGGCGACACTCCGCTCGGCCCAGCGCCTCTCCCAGCTGCCGGAAGGCCTCGGCGAGTGGTCCGGCCAGGAGTTCCTGCGGATCCGCTTCGAGGAGCCGGACCAGGTGACGCTCACCGAGCGGCTCGGCGAGGTCATCGACGAGGCGACCAGCGCGGCCGTCAAGAAGAACTCGGACCTGCGCAGGGACGGAATGTCACTCCTGCTGCGGGGTGTTCAGGCCGCGCTCCAGCCGAAGGGCGTCTCGGTCGAGATCCTCAAGCCGGACGCCGTGCTGCGCGCCGAGCGGGTGCCGGTCGGGCAGATGGGCGACGTCTTCTCGGGCGGCCAGCTGCTGACGGCCGCGATCGCGCTCTACTGCACGATGGCCGCGCTGCGCAGCAACGACCGGGGCCGTGACAAGCACCGGCACGCGGGGACGCTGTTCCTCGACAATCCCATCGGCCGCGCCAACGCCACCTACCTGCTGGAGCTCCAGCGGGCGGTGTCCGACGCGCTCGGCGTCCAGCTGCTCTACACGACCGGGCTGTTCGACACGACCGCGCTCGCCGAGTTCCCCCTGGTCATCCGGTTGCGCAACGACGCCGACCTCAGGGCGGGGCTGAAGTACATCAGCGTGGAGGAGCACTTGAGGCCGGGCCTGCCGCAGCAGGACCCGGACGGCGAGACGGTGCACGGCGAGATCACGGCGACGCGGATGTTCAAGCGCACGCCGGAGCGGGCCGAGTAGCGGCGACGTCCGCGAGGGGCGGGCTCGGCGCGGCTCCGGTCCCCAGGCATCCCGGTCCTGCCGGGTCCCGCCCGGTCCTGCCCGGGGTTCAGGCCTGGGAGAGCCGGCCCGCTCCCCGCCGGGTCCGCTCCTCCCGTTGCTGTGTCCGCGCGGACCTGCGGGCCGTCCGGCGGGCTTTCCGCCGCTCGCGTCGCAGCCGGCGCGCCGTACTGCTCGGGACCGAGACCACGCCGTGGCGCTGGTTCCACACCTGTCGGGTGACCCATACGTCCAGGACGCCCCAGGTGGCGACCACGGTGCTGCCCACGCTGCTCAGCACCATCGGAAACGCCAGCCACGACCCCGCGAGCGTGGACAAATAGGCCACCATCGCCTGGATCAGCGTCAGGGACGTGATGAGGACGGAGCGGACGGCGGCTGTACGGACCGGATCGGGCAGCCGCGGCCGTACCGCGGGCTCGTCCACCCACAACCGCCGTTGAGCTCCGGCCGCTTCGGGCTCCGGGAAATCCTCGGCGACCTCGAACGTCACGGGCGCCGCAGACGCCCTGGACGCCGTACGGCGCTCTTCCGTATCCATCGGACCTTCACTCCCCACCACCGCCTGGCGTGCACTCAACTCGGGCGCGCGACGCCCGCTTTCACGAGTGGCTGCCCGCCTTGCGCCCCTTTACGCCGTTACCCCGAACCGAAGGTGGCATGTATGGCCGCGTCCGGTCCGCCCCTCGTACAGCAGGACGAACGGCACACCTCGAAGATCCCCGCGGAACGTAGAATTCCAGCCATCTGCCCGGGCGGGGTGGGAACCGTACGTACGCGTGTCCTTCGCCACAACAGCGCCTGCCAGCTCCCGGAATTGCGTGACAACTCGTGATCAACTCCCCTTGGAGCGGCCGAAAATCGCCCGGACGTGCCTTCGAGTTGCGCGAGTGAGAGTAGTAGGCTCACGCCGTTTATTGACGGAACACCCCCCTGCCCGGCGGGGGCGAGCTGGGGGAGGCCATGCGCTTTCGCGGGAAGTCCATCCGCAGGAAGATCGTGGCGTTGCTGCTGGTGCCGCTCGTGTCCCTCACCTCGCTCTGGGGATTCGCCACCGTGATCACCGGTCGCGAGGCAGGCCGGATGCTGGAGATGGCCCACACCGTCGAGCAGGTGGGCCGACCCGTCGAGGACGCGGTCAGGGTGATCCAGCAGGAACGGCGGCAGACGCTGATCTATCTGGCGGACCCCCGGGCCTCCGACGCCCTCGCCGCCCTCCGCCGTGAGCGCGAGACCACCGACGAGTCCGTCGCGAAGATCAGGGCCCAGGCACAGAACCCCGAAGTGCGCGACGACATGCGGCCCTCGGCGTCCAAGCGCCTGACCTCCCTCCTCAGGGCCTTCGCGGACATCGAGACGCTGCGCCGCTCCGTCGAGAACAGCACCGTCACCAGACGCGAGGCCCTCGACCGCTACAACCGGCTCGTCGATCCCTGCTACTCCTTCCTCACCGCCCTCCACGTCCTCGAAGACGTGGAGCTGGACAAACAGGGCCGTGCCCTGGTCGGCGTCGCCCGCGCGCACGAGATGCTCTCCCGCGAGGACGCCCTCGTCGCATCCGGCCTCGTCGCCCGCCGGTTCGACCCGCCCGAGCTGCGCGAGATCTCGGCCCTGGCCGCGAACCGTGAACTGCTGTACGACGTCAACCTCGAACTCCTCCCCGCGACCGAGCGCGAGGCCTTCGCGGACTACTGGGACAGCCCGGCCACCGAGGCCCTCCGTACCGCCGAAGAACACCTCATCACCGAGGGTGTCACCAAGGGCCCGCGCGCCGTCACCGCGAAGAGCTGGAACGAGGCCGCGACCGGCGTACTCGACCACTTCACCCGTGAGGACAAGGAGGCGGGCGACCGTTATCAGGACCGTGTCGACCCGGTGGCTTTCGGTGTCTTCGTCAAAGCGGGCGCCGCCGGCGTGCTCGGCTTCGTCGCCCTGATCGTCTCGCTGGTCCTGTCCGTACGGATCGGCCGCGGCCTCGTCCGCGACCTCTCCCGCCTCCGCAGGGAGGCCCACGAGGTCTCCGGTGTACGGCTGCCCAGCGTCATGCGCAGACTCGCCGCCGGCGAGGAGGTCGACGTGGAGACCGAGGCACCGCGTCTGGAGTACGACAAGGACGAGATCGGCCAGGTCGGCCAGGCCCTCAACACCCTTCAGCGCGCGGCCGTCGAATCGGCCGTCAAGCAGGCCGACATGCGGCGCGGCGTCTCCGAGGTCTTCGTCAACCTGGCCCGCCGCAACCAGGTTCTGCTCCACCGCCAGCTCACGCTCCTCGACACCATGGAACGCCGCACCGAGGACACCGACGAACTCGCCGACCTCTTCCGTCTCGACCACCTCACCACCCGCATGCGCCGCCACGCGGAGGGTCTGGTGATCCTCTCGGGCGCGGCCCCGTCCCGCCAGTGGCGCAAGCCCGTCCAGCTCATGGACGTCGTACGGGCCGCCGTCGCCGAGGTCGAGGACTACGAGCGCATCGAGGTACGCCGGCTGGCGCGCATCGGTGTCGGCGGCCCGGCCGTCGCCGACCTCACCCACCTGATCGCCGAACTCCTGGAGAACGCCACGGTGTTCTCGCCCCCGCACACCGCGGTGCAGGTGCACGGCGAGCGGGTCGCCAACGGCTTCACCCTCGAAATCCACGACCGTGGCCTCGGCATGACGCCCGAAGCCCTCCTCGACGCCAACCTGCGGCTCGCCGAGACTCCCGAGTTCGAGCTGTCGGACACCGACCGGCTCGGCCTCTTCGTGGTCAGCCGGCTCGCCCAGCGCCAGAACGTCCGGGTCTCGCTCCAGCAGTCGCCGTACGGCGGAACCACCGCGGTCGTCTTCGTTCCGGCAGCCCTGCTCACGGACGCGCCCGAGACGAACGGCACCGGCTTCCGGCTCGACCGCAAGCACTCCGCCGGCGAGGCAGGGTCCGGAACGGCGGCGGGAAACAACGGACGCCGCAAGTCCCTGACGACGCTCTCGCGTCTGCCTGCCGAGCTCGCCGCTCAGGCGATACTGGACGGCCCTGTCGAACTCGAACCGCCTCTGGGGGCACTGGGCCTCGAGGATGCCTCACTCGGCTCACTCGACAGCGTCGCCGACATCGAGGACACGGAGAGCGAGCGCGGCGGTCTGTTCCGCGCCCGGGAAGGCTCCGGGGAACGCTTCCGCGGTCGTTCCGGGGAACGCTTCCGGGACCGTTCCCGGGAAGCCACCGGTGAACAGCACCAGCAGGCCTTCGACCACGTTCCCGGGAACGGCGAAAGCGCGCGCCCCGGAGCCCCCGTTCCGCTGCCCCTCCGCAAGGCCCCGACCCTCGTCGCCGATCACGGCCGCCGTGTCGGCGGTCGCGACCGCGCCCCCATCACGTCCACCACACCGCCCGCACGGGAACCGTCCACCGAGGACAGGGCTCCGGGCCTCCCGCAGGCTCCGGGCCTCCCGCAGGCCGGACTGCCCCGCCGTGTCCGCCAGGCCAACCTCGCCCCGCAGTTGCGCGAGGCCGTCGCAGACCGCACCGAACCCGCGCCCGACGCACCGGCCACCGCGCAGGAGGCCGAGCGCGAAGCGGAGGAAGTGCGCAGCCGTATGGCCTCGCTCCAACGCGGCTGGCAGCGCGGCCGTCGGCAGAACGCCGAGGACGGGCCGGGCCCTGGCGAGACGGCACCAGGAACGACACCAGAGAGGGACGGTCGATGACCGCACCGAACGCCACAGCACACCACACCACGGGCCGGGGCTCGGGGGAGCTCAACTGGCTCCTCGACGAACTCGTCGACCGCGTCGGCAGCATCCGCAAGGCCCTGGTGCTCTCCAGCGACGGGCTCCCCACCGGCGCCTCCAAGGACCTGACACGCGAGGACGGCGAACACCTCGCCGCCGTAGCCTCCGGCTTCCACAGCCTCGCCAAGGGCGTCGGCCGTCACTTCGACGCGGGCCGTGTCCGGCAGACCGTGGTGGAGCTGGACGACGCCTTCCTCTTCGTCACCGCTGCGGGTGACGGCAGCTGCCTCGCCGTCCTGTCGGACTCCGATTCCGACGTCGGCCAGGTCGCGTACGAGATGACGCTGATGGTCAAGCGGGTCGGCGCCCACCTGACGACCGCGCCCCGCTCCGGTCTGCCCGCCGGAGGGTGAGTGGGCTGACATGAGCGAAGCAGGCCGACAGGGATCGCCGCACTGGTTCGACGACGAAGCGGGCCCGGTGGTGCGCCCGTACGCGATGACGCGTGGCCGTACGAGCAGTGCGATCCGGCACCGGCTCGACCTGATCGCGCTCGTCGTTCCCGAGCCCGCGGCCGACGATCCCGGGCGCGACCAGACGCTCGCTCCCGAGCACGTCGAGATCGTCGAGCTCTGCAGCGAGACGCCGCAGTCGATCGCCGAGCTCGCCGCGGGCCTCGACCTCCCCGTGGGGGTGGTCAGAGTCCTCGTCGGCGACCTCGTCGAGGAAGAGCTGGTGCACGTGACCCGACCCGTACCGCCGGCGGAGCTGCCGGACGAGAGCATTCTTCGCGAGGTAATCAATGGTCTTCGGGCGCTCTAGCCGCAAGAAGCGACCGGTCGAACCGGTGACGCTCAAGATCCTCGTCGCGGGTGGCTTCGGGGTGGGCAAGACCACCCTGGTGGGCGCGGTCAGCGAGATCAGGCCACTGCGCACCGAGGAGGCGCTCACCGAAGCGGGCCGCCCGGTCGACGACACCGCCGGCGTCGAGAGCAAGAAGACCACCACTGTGGCCATGGACTTCGGCCGCATCACGCTCCGCGAAGACCTGGTGCTCTACCTCTTCGGTACGCCCGGCCAGGACCGTTTCTGGTTCCTCTGGGACGAGCTGGCGCAGGGGGCGCTCGGCGCGGTCGTGCTCGCCGACACCCGCCGCCTGGAGGACTGTTTCGCCGGCATCGACTACTTCGAGCGTCGGGACATCCCCTTCGCCGTCGCCGTCAACTGCTTCGACGGCGCCACCCGTTATCCGGCGGAGACGGTGCGTACGGCCCTCGACCTCGACGAGGGCGTGCCCCTGCTGCTGTGCGACGCGCGGGACCGGGAGACCGTCAAGGGAGTGCTCATCGCGGTGGTCGAGCACGCGCTGGCCCGCTCCGCCGACCGGCGGCAGACCGCGACGACCTGAGCCTTCCCGGGAACGGACTCCGAGCGATCCGCGGAACGGATCAGAGCAGCAGTCCGCAGTGCTACGCGGCCCCGAGCGGCCCGTACCCCCGCCGACAGGGGTACGGACCGCGGTCGCGGGGTCCGGACCGGCTCTGTCAGCCCTGGCCGCCCTCCTCGTCCCAGCCGAAGCTCCGCTCCACGGCTTTGCGCCAGTTGCGGTACTCCCGGTCGCGTTCCCGGGCCTCCATGCGCGGCGACCACTCGACGTCGCGCTGCCAGTGCGACGTCAGCTCGTCCAGGCCCGACCAGACACCGGTCGCCAGCCCGGCGGCGTACGCCGCGCCCAGGCAGGTCGTCTCGGAGACCTTCGGCCGGATGACAGGAACACCCAGGACATCGGCCTGGTGCTGCATCAGCAGATGGTTCCCGGTCATGCCGCCGTCCACCTTGAGCGTCGTGATCGCCACGCCCGAGTCCTGGTACATCGCGTCGACGACCTCCCTGGTCTGCCAGCTGGTGGCCTCCAGGACCGCCCGCGCCAGATGCGCCTTGGTGACGTACCTGGTGAGGCCGGTGATCACACCGCGTGCGTCGGAGCGCCAGTGGGGCGCGTACAGCCCCGAGAAGGCCGGCACGACGTACGCCCCGCCGTTGTCGTCGACGCTTCCCGCGAGCGTCTCTATCTCGTCCGCGGAACGGATGATCCCCAGCTGGTCCCGGAACCACTGGACCAGCGCCCCGGTGATCGCGATCGATCCCTCCAGGCAGTAGACCGGCGCCTCGTCGCCGATCTTGTAACCCATGGTGGTGAGCAGGCCGTTCTTCGAGGGAACCGGCCGGCCGCCGGTGTTGAGGAGCAGGAAACTGCCTGTCCCGTACGTGTTCTTCGCTGTTCCCGCGTCGTAACAGGCCTGCCCGAAGACAGCTGCCTGCTGGTCACCGAGCGCGGAGGCGACCGGCACACCCGCGAGCCGCCCGACGGCCGTCCCGTACACCTCGGCCGACGACCTGATCTCCGGCAGTACGGCCTCGGGAACGTTCATCGCGGAGAGGATCGCCGGGTCCCACTGGAGCGTTCGCAGGTTCATCAGCATGGTGCGCCCGGCGTTCGTCACATCCGTGACGTGTACGCCGCCGTCCGTGCCACCGGTGAGATTCCAGATCAGCCACGAGTCGATGGTCCCGAAGGCGATGTCGCCCCGCTCGGCGCGGGTCCGCAGCCCGGGAACGTGGTCGAGGAGCCAGGCGGCCTTGGGCCCGGAGAAGTAGCTGGCGAGCGGCAGCCCGGTCGCTTCCCTGAAGCGGTCCTGGCCGTCCGCGCCGCCCAGTTCGTGGCAGAGGGCGGCGGTACGCGTGTCCTGCCAGACGATCGCGTTGTGCACCGGCTTGCCCGTTGCCCGGTCCCACAGCACCGTCGTCTCGCGCTGGTTGGTGATACCGAGCGCGCTGAGCTGCCCGGCACGCAGGCCCGCCTTGGCGAGCGCGCCCGCCACCACGGCCTGCACCTTGGACCAGATCTCGGCCGCGTCGTGTTCCACCCACCCCGGCCTGGGGAAGATCTGGCGGTGCTCACGCTGGTCGGCGGCGACGATCGCGCCCCTGTGATCGAAGATGATGCAGCGGCTGGAGGTGGTGCCCTGGTCGATTGCGGCGACGTACTTCTCGGCGTGCCCGGTCTGTTCCGTCATGGCGTCCCCTCGTCCGAACTCGGCTGAAAGCTCTCAGTGCTCAGAAGGCTGCGTTGCAGACGAGGCCCGACAACACCCCGCCGATCAGCGGCCCCGCCACCGGCACCCAGGCGCACCCCCAGTCGGACGTGCCCTTGTTCGGGATCGGCAGCGCGGCATGGACGATGCGCGGCCCGAGGTCGCGGGCCGGATTGATGGCGTACCCCGTGGGGCCGCCGAGCGAGAGACCGATGCCGACGACCAGGAGCGCCACGATCAGCACCTGGGTGCCGGACTCCCCGAGCCCCTTGGTCATCCCGAACGCCAGGCAGTACCAGGCCGACCGTCGCGATGATCTCGGTGAGGAGGTTGGCGACAGGGCTGCGCGCCTCCGGAACGGTGGAGAAGATGCCCAGCGTCGGCAGTGCGGTCTCTTCGTCCTTGTTGGCGGCGAACTGGGCGTAGTGGGCCAGATAGGCGAGTACGGCTCCGAGCATCGCACCGGTCATCTGCCCGAGCGCGTACACCCAGACCTTCCCCCACTCGTCGGTGTCGACGGCGATGCCCACGGTCACAGCGGGGTTGAGGTGCCCGCCGGACAGCGGGGCGGCGGTGTACGCCCCGGCCAGCACGGCCATGCCCACCCGAAGGAGATGACGATCCACCCCGAGGTCTTCGCCCTGGAGTGGTGGAGAGTGACGGCGGCGCACACACCGGCGCCGAAGAGGATCAGGACGGCGGTGCCGATGACCTCACCGGCAAAGATGTCCCCGTTGCTCATGGCGGCTCCTAGGCCCTCGCCCGGGGCCGGGCCCCGGTCCTGAAGTGCAGGGTGCGTTTCCCATGGCGGGTGAGCCGGAGGCAGGGGTTGCCGTGCCCTGTCCGGCGTCCGTGACGAGCATGCCGAGCCGGTGGAATCGCCCGTGGGGGAGGCCCCTGAACCGCACCAGGGGGGACCCCGGGAACAGACTCGTTTTCCGTGTTGCCGGGAGCCGTCGTACGGCGACGCCGACTGACAACGGGAAGTGTTCACCGGTGGTGAGGGAGCGTCAAGGTCATGGACAGCAACGGCTCCCGGGAACGTTGCGCCCGGAACCGGACGGCAGGGCGGACCCCGGCATCAGCGGTTCTCCGTGAGCCACTTGGCGGCGGTCTCCGCGAGTTCCCGGTCACGGCCGGCCAGCATCGTCCGGATCATCTGGACGTCGCCCCGCAGCGACCGGACAGGGTGCCCGAAGGTGGCTGGATTGTTCTTCTCGATCAGGAAGTGCGCGGGCCAGGCGGCGCCGTACCCGATGAGCGGCAGCGCGGCGGCATACCGCTTCCGGCCGCGCGCCAGGCCGTACGCGCTGACCGCGAGGCCGGTGAGGGTGCCGGAGAGATGGACCCACCGGGTCGCGGCCCTGGAGTGCATCGCGACGTAGTAGGGCCAGAATTCCTCGTACGAATCAAAAGTCCGCTGCTCCATGGGCGCACGGTAATGGCCCGGCGGAGAACCGGATACGGCTGTACCGCGTCCGAAAGGAGAGAACAGGGCGGACGGCCGGGACCCACGGGGGTGGCTCCGGTCGCCCGGCCCTGCCGGGAGGCCACGCGTCAGTGCCCGGCGACCGACCGTCGGGTGACCGGGAAGTCGAAGTAGGTGTCCGGGAACGGCTCCGGCTTGTAGGTGAAGTGCCACCATTCCTCGGTGAGATTCACGAAACCGAGCTCACCGAGCAGCCCCTTCAGCAGCTGCCGGTTGGCGCGCTGTACGCCCTGGATACGAGGGTCCTCGGTGTGAGACAGCGTGTCGAAGCAGTCAAAACCAGTCCCCATGTCGACTGAGTTGTCCGGGAAGCGCTCATTCTTGGGCGCGTAGCAGGGGACGAGCTCTTCACCGGGGACGTACGGCCTGGTGGCCTCCGCGGGAAGTTTCACGATCGTCAGGTCGACGGTGCTGCCCCGGCTGTGCCCGGACTTCTCCGCGATGTAGCCGTCCGCGAACAGTCGTGACTTGTCGACATGGGGATAGAACTCCCCCTTCATCGTCTCGTCCTCAAGATCCTTCGCCCACCGTACGAAGTGGTCGACTGCCCGCTGCGGCCGGTAGCAGTCGTACACCTTGAGTGAGTAGCCGCGGCCCAGCAGTTCCGTCTGCGCCTCGTGCAGGGCCTTCGCGGCAGGTCTGGTGAGGATGCAGACCGGCTGGCGGTAGCCGTCCACCGGCACGCCCATGAAATTGTGCGCGGTGGTGTAACGCATCTCCTGAATGATCGTCGGGTCCACGGACCGCAGGGACACGAACTCCCCGGGCGCCTTGGGTTCGGGTTCGGCCCGCGCCGTGGAGGGGGCGGCTGTGACGGCGAGCAGGGCGACGGCGGCGGCCAGGGTGCGCAGCGCGGGAGCAAGTCGTGTCATGGACCCTCCATCTATCAGGTCGACAGCCCGGGAGGGAAGGGTGGTCCGATACAGTCCGCGCGTGTCCCTACCCGCGAAGAAGCCCGTGAGGCACTCCCACTGCTCCAGTTGCGGAGCGCCGTACCGGCCGGCCGGTGACTGGCCCCGCACCTGCGCCGTCTGCGGCGACACGGCCTACCGCAACCCCCTGCCCGTCGCCGTCGCCCTGCTGCCCGCACGCGACACACAGGGCTGCGGACTCGTCGTCATCACCCGTGCCATCGAGCCACAGCGCGGCGGGACCGCACTGCCCGGCGGTTTCGTCGACCACGCAGAGCACTGGCAGCAGGCCGTCGTACGCGAACTGGGCGAGGAGACGGGCATCGAAGCCGCGGCGGAGCAAGTACGTCTCGCCGACGCGCTGAGCTCCCCGGCCGGCCACCTTCTCCTCTTCGGACTGCTCCCCGAACGCGACGTCGCCGGCCTGCCGCCGTCCGCGCCCACTGACGAAACGACCGGCTGGCACCTCCTGCGCGAGCCCGCCGAGCTCGCCTTCCCCCTGCACACCGAAGCGGTGCACCGATGGTTCGCGGTAAGCTACAGCCACGCGAAATGAACGTTCCCGGGAACGTCGTCTCAACAGCCCCGCACCCGCACCGGAAGCCCCACTTCCCCGCCGCCTTCCCGCTCCACCAGCACACGGCCCCTGGCCACCCGCGTCGTGAACCGCTCGACCTCCGCCCGCTCCCAGCCGTCACCCGCGTCCCTCACGAGCAGCCCTCCTCCGGTCCGCCCGGCAGCCGGTGCCCACACCTCGAGCGCCGGCCCGCCGTCGTCACCCCGCACGGGAATCACGGCGCCGGCCCGCGCCAGCACAGGGACGCGCGACAAGGGCGCGTCGAGCAGCACCTGGCCCTGCCCTTCGTACGCCTCACCGGTCGCCGTGTCGTACCACCGCCCGCGCGGCAGCCGCACCGCTCTGCGGTCCGCACCGTGCTCCAGCACGGGAGCGACCAGCAGGCAGTCCCCGAGAAGAAAAGCATCCTCACACTCCCGCAGGGCCCGGTCCTCGGGCGTACCCCACCACACGGGACGCGCATAAGGCGCACCGGTGAGGCGGGCCAGATGGGACAGCGTCACGAAGTACGGCAGCAGCCGCTCCCTTTCGGCGAACACGGCCTTTGCGTGCTCGAGCACCTGCGGACCGAACTGCCAGGGCTCCCCGCTGCCCGCGGTGGCCGCCGCATGTGTACGGAACAGCGGAAGGTGGGCGCTCAGCTGCAACCAGCGCAGATACAGCTCGGGAGAGGGCACGCCGTCGAACCCGCCGGCATCGGAACCCGAGTACGGCACCCCGCACAACCCGAGGCCGAGCACAAGGGAGAGCGAGGCACGCAGGCCGGACCAGCCCGTCTCCGTCCCCCCGGAACAGATGCCGCCGTACCTCTGCACGCCGGCCCACCCGGAGCGCGAGAAGAGAAACGGCCGTTCCCCGGAACGCACTTTCCGCAGTCCTTCGTAGCCGGCACGCGCCATCCCCAGCCCATAGACATTGCGCGCCTCCCGGTGATCGCCACCGCGGCCCTCCATGCTGTGCCGCGCGGAGCGCGGCAACGACGGATCACCGAAGGGAGAGAAGGCCACCGGTTCGTTCGTCTCGTGCCCCACCCCGCTGAGGCCCCGGGCAGACAGCTCTTCGTACAGCGACGCCCACCAGGCACGCACGCGCGGATCGGTGAAATCCGGGTAGACACGCTCCCCGGACCTGCCCGGCCCGCGCACCTCGTTCCCCCGCGCGTCCCGTACGAACGCCCCCATGGCCTTTCCGCTGTCGTACAGCGCGGCGCCGGGCTCAGCCCTGACGGCGGGACCGACCGTCGAAACCAACCGCACCCCCGACGCCCTGAGATCCGCGGCAAGCCGGGAAAGACCAGGAAGACGCTCACGGTCAGCGGCGAAGGCCTGACACCGGTCGCGGTGGTCCGTGTCCAGCCCCGCCCCCGGCCCCAGGTGCAGTACGGACAGGGGAAGCCCCCGCTCCTGATAACCGGCGACGACCCGCCGGACCTCCCCCTCACCGCCCGGACCCCACCATGCGTGCTGCGCACCGAGCCCCCACGACGGAGGAAGCGCGGGCGAACCCGTGAGCGCGGCCCAGCCCTGCAGCACGCGCGCCGGAGTACCGGCCACGACCCAGCAGCGCAGCGGCCCGCCGTCCATGCGCAGCTCACTCGTCCCCGGCCGGTCATGACCCGACCCCGCCCCCTCCTCGCCCTCCCGCAGGGTCACCCGGCCCTCCCACGTGTTGTCGTGGAAGACGAGATGCGTTCCCGCGTCGGAGACGACCAACTGCACCGGCATGGTGACGGAGAGCGGTTCGTCGCCCGGGGCACGCCTCTCGCCCGGACCGGTGTTCCACAGGCGGTACGTGCCGCCCCGCAGCCGGAGCCCCGAAGACCGCCCGCCGAGACCGAAGAACCGCGCGTCCGCCGGCACCTCGCTGCGCTGCAACCAGCGCGCGGGCCCGGCGGCGTCCGGTTCCCACCAGCGCGGTGGCAGCTCCCGGCGGAGCACCACGCCCCCCGGCGTACGGACCTCCACGGCACCGTGCCGCGAAACGGCGACCGTGAGCCGCTCCGACACCACCTGCCAGCCGCCGTCCTTGTCGGGCTCCAGCTCCGCCCTGAGGTCCGGCTCCGGGCACGTACCCGCGAGCGCGTACGAGGGCTCCGGATCCGAGCCGTCCCAGCCCCAGAAGACCGCCCCGCCCGCCGCGACCATCACCCGCAGCTCCGAGCGGGCGAAACGGACCACCCCGCCGCCCCGCTGCGGCTCCGCACCGGTCACCGCGCCGGGCACCCGGGCGCGCTCGGCTCCCCGCGGCTCCAGTCCCCAGGCGTCCGTACGACGCCGCCGCCACGCGGAGCGCGCGACGCGCAGCCCCTGTACCGTGCCGACCAGTTTCACCGAGCGCACCAGGTCACGACCGTCCATGCGGCTCACCCTGCCATCCGGACGCAGACGCACGGGGGGCGTTCAACTGCCGTTCACCCGTGGTACGCGCACATGACCGGACGCCCGGCTGTGGGAGGCCCGCTCTGGTGCGCAAGACGATCACGTGGCATCGTCCTTTTCAGCCGCCTCGTGCGCACACCCTTCGCACGTGCGCGCGACACACGCACACCACGCGTACAGCCCGGGAGCCGCCCCATGTCCTCAGCAGCGAACACCGCGCCTCTCTGGCAGCCGGACGCGGACCGCATCGCCGCCGCAGCCGTCACCCGCTTCCAGAGCTGGGCGGCCGAACGGTACGGAGCACCCGCCGACGGCGGATACCCGGCGCTGCACCGCTGGTCCGTCGACGAACTCGGCACCTTCTGGAAGGCCGTCGCCGACTGGTTCGACGTGCGCTTCTCCACGCCGTACGAAACGGTCCTCGCCGACCGCTCCATGCCGGGCGCCCAGTGGTTCCCGGGAGCCACCCTCAACTACGCGGAACACGCCCTCCGTACGGCCGAGGACCCCTCCCGCGCGGACGACCCCGCCCTCCTCCACGTCGACGAGACCCACGAACCCACTCCGGTGAGCTGGTCCGAGCTGCGCCGCCAGGTGGGCTCCCTCGCCGCCGAACTGCGCGCCCTGGGCGTACGCCCGGGAGACCGCGTCAGCGGATACCTCCCCAACATCCCCCAGGCCACCGTCGCCCTGCTCGCCACCGCCGCCGTCGGCGGAGTCTGGACCTCCTGCGCCCCCGACTTCGGCGCCCGCAGCGTCCTCGACCGCTTCCAGCAGGTCGAGCCCGTCGTCCTGTTCGCCGTCGACGGCTACCGCTACGGCGGCAAGGAGCACGACCGCACGGCCACCGTCGCCGAACTCCGCCGCGAGCTCTCCACCCTGCGCGCCGTGATCCACATCCCCCTCCTCGGCACCGAGGCCCCCGAAGGCGCCACGGACTGGGCCGCGCTCACTTCCTCGGACACGGAACCCGTCTTCGAGCAGGTCCCCTTCGAGCACCCCCTGTGGGTCCTGTACTCCTCGGGAACCACGGGCCTGCCGAAGGCCATCGTGCAGTCCCAGGGCGGCATCCTCCTGGAGCACTTCAAGCAGATCGGCCTGCACTGCGACCTCGGTCCCGAGGACCGCTTCTTCTGGTACACCTCCACCGGCTGGATGATGTGGAACTTCCTCGTCTCCGGCCTCCTCACGGGCACCACGGTCGTCCTGTACGACGGCAGCCCCGGCCACCCCGGGACCGACGCCCAGTGGCGCATCGCCGAACGCACCGGAGCCACCCTCTTCGGAACCTCGGCGGCGTACGTCATGGCCTGTGCCAAGGCAGAGGTCCACCCCGCACGCGAGCACGACCTCTCCCGCATCAAGTGCGTGGCCACCACCGGATCCCCGCTCCCGCCCGACGGCTTCCGCTGGCTCCACGACGAAGTCGCGTCCGACCTCTGGATCGCATCGGTCAGCGGCGGTACGGACGTCTGCAGCTGCTTCGCCGGCGCGGTCCCCACCCTCCCCGTCCACATCGGAGAGCTCCAGGCCGCCTGCCTCGGCACCGACCTCCAGGCATGGGACCCCCGGGGCGAGCCGCTCATCAACGAGGTCGGCGAACTGGTCGTCACCAACCCCATGCCGTCCATGCCGATCCACTTCTGGAACGATCCCGACGGCAGCCGCTACCACGACAGTTACTTCGACACCTACCCCGGTGTGTGGCGGCACGGCGACTGGATCACCATCACCGACCACGACTCGGTGATCATCCACGGCCGCTCCGACTCCACCCTCAACCGCCAGGGCGTCCGCATGGGCTCGGCCGACATCTACGAGGTGGTCGAGCGCCTTCCCGAGATCAGGGAGTCCCTCGTCATCGGCCTCGAAGAGCCCGACGGCGGCTACTGGATGCCGCTCTTCGTCCACCTCGCCGAGGGCGCCACCTTCGACGACGCCCTGCGCACCCGTATCAAGCAGGCCATCCGCACCGAACTCTCCCCGCGCCACGTCCCCGACGAGATCATCGAGGTTCCCGGCGTTCCGCACACCCTCACCGGCAAGCGCATCGAGGTGCCCGTCAAGCGTCTCCTCCAGGGGACGGCCCTCGCCAAGGCCGTCAACCCGGGCTCGGTCGACAACCTCGACCTCCTCCGTTTCTACGAAACCCTCGCCCGCACCCGTCGCTGAAGGCCCCGCCCGCCCCGCATCGCACTGCCGGTGATCACCTCACGGAGCGTGCGTTGTCAGTGCCACCGGTTACGGTGAGTGAGCAATGATCGACTGCGCTCAGGGGGAATCATGGCGCACACCAAGTCCACGAAGCACCACAAGAGCAAGACCATGCGGCGCGCACTCCGCCGCGAAACACCCAGCACCGTAGGCCTGTTGGCCGACGAGCAGGACTTCGCGGCCATGACGGGCTACGAGACCTTCGTCTTCGACGACCACACGGCCTACCTCCAGGAGGTCGAAGGCCTGCTACGCGCCCTCGCGGCGCAAGGAGTGCACACCACCGTCGCGCTCTTCGACCCCGAGGACTTCCTGGAGTTCTGCCGTGCGGCCGGAATCGACCCCGACACGGCGGAGAGCCGCACCCGCTTCACCGCGGAAGTCGCGGTCTGCGGCGCCTCCCTCCCGTACACCGGCCAGCCCATCGACAGCCTCGTGCCCCTGCTCATCAACGAAGCCGTCCGACAGACCACGTGGGAGTACGCCACCCTGCTCCTGGCCCGGCTGGGCAACTGCGCCGAGTGCGGCGAGGACATCGGGCGGGAGGCCCTGGGCCGGGCCTCGCGCCTCGTCTCACGCCTGCTCGAACAGGCAGGCCCCGGCAGCCATCACCTCGTCTGCAGCGTCCCGGCCGAAGAGGAACAACTCCTCGCCGTGCTCCACGCGGAGCGCACCGTGGACGAACCGGCCCACCTGACCGAGGCCGGAGGCGCGGAGTTCGTGACGGTCCTGGCAGCGGGCATCGCCGTGGAAAGCACCGGGGGAGTGGTACTGAGGACCACCGAGCCCGGAGTACCCGACCGGCTTCACGGCTGGCGGCTCCACCAGGGCCGACTGGTCGCACTCACAGCAGGGGAAGTCTTCAGCGCCTACTGCACGGACGCGGGCACCGGCGATCCCGTATCCCCCGAGCCCGGCGTCGAGTACTGCCCGGGTTTCGACATCGAAGAACCCGACACCCACCACTGATACGCCCGAGGGCTCCCGGCCATGTCGGCCGGGAGCCCTCGGTTCCACACGGAAACCGTCCGGTTACTCGCCGGACAGCACCGCCTGCGCGGCCGCCCGCGCCTCGTCGGCGGTGTCCGTGGCACGCGCAGCAGCAGCGGCACGTTCGCACTGGGCGAGCGTGTGCTTCGCCAGTGTCGCCCGGACATAGGGAATGGCCTTCGCACCCATCGACAGGGAGGTCACACCCAGACCGGTCAGCACACAGGCGAGCAGCGGGTCGGCCGCAGCCTCACCACACACGCCACAGCTCTTGCCCTCGGCCTTCGCGGCGTCGGCCGAGGCCGCCACCAGGTCGAGCAGCGCCGGCTGCCACGGGTCCTGGAGCCGCGACACCGCACCGACCTGCCGGTCAGCGGCGAAGGTGTACTGCGCCAGGTCGTTCGTCCCCAGTGAAAGGAACTCGACTTCCTGAAGAATCGAACGCGCCCGCAGCGCGGCGGACGGAATCTCGACCATCGCGCCGAACTTCGCCTGCAGCCCGGCCGCACGGCACGCGTCCGCGAACGCCTTGGCGTCCGTACGGTCCGCGACCATCGGTGCCATGACCTCCAGGTACACCGGCAGGCCCTCGACGGCCTTCGCCAGCGCGGTCAGCTGCGTGCGCAGCACGTCCGGGTGGTCGAGCAGAGACCGCAGGCCCCGCACTCCCAGCGCCGGGTTCGGCTCTTCCGCCGGGGTCAGGAAGTCGAGCGGCTTGTCCGCGCCCGCATCCAGCACCCGCACGACCACACGCCCCTCGGGGAACGCCTCGAGAACCTTGCGGTACGCCTCGACCTGCTTCTCCTCCGACGGCGCCTGCTTGCTGTCGTCGAGGAAGAGGAACTCCGTACGGAACAGACCCACGCCCTCGGCACCGGCCTCGACCGCGGCCGGCACATCGGCGGGACCGCCGATGTTGGCCAGCAGCGGCACCTTGTGACCGTCGGACGTCGCACCAGGCCCCGTCGAAGCCGACAAGGCCGCCCTGCGAGCAGCGGCAGCCGCCTCGAGTGCGGCACGCTTCTCCGCACTCGGATCGACGAAGATCTCACCGGTACTGCCGTCCACCGCGACGACCGTGCCCTCGGCCAGCTCGCCGGCGCCCGGCAGAGCCACCACGGCCGGCACACCCAGCGCACGCGCCAGGATCGCGCTGTGACTGGTCGGCCCGCCCTCTTCGGTCACGAAGCCGAGCACCAGTGTGGGGTCCAGCAGCGCCGTGTCGGCGGGAGCGAGATCCCGCGCGATCAGCACGTACGGCTCGTCGCTGTCCGGGACACCCGGCATCGGCACGCCCAGCAGACGGGCGACGATACGATTCCGCACGTCGTCCAGGTCCGCGACCCGGCCGGCCAGGTACTCACCGGCATTCGCCAGCAGAGCCCGGTAGGCGGCGAATGCGTCGTACACACCACGCTCGGCCGTACTGCCGACGGCGATGCGACGGTCCACATCAGCCATGAGCTCGGGATCCTGCGCCATCATGGCCTGCGCCTCGAGCACATGCTGTGCCTCGCCGCCGGCCAGGTTGCCGCGCGCAATCAGGTCGGCAGCCACAGCTTCCACGGCCTGACGGGCACGCCCCTGTTCGCGCTCCGCCTCCTCCGCGGGAATCTGCTTGGCCGGCGGCTCCAGAACCGCCGTCCCCATGTGCCGAACCTCGCCGATCGCCACACCGTGGCTCACGCCGACGCCTCGCAGCGTTGTCTCCATTTCACCGTCTCCGATAGTTGCGGCGGCACCTTGTCCAGTCCACCGCGGTGGATGTCGTACCCGCGGTCGTTAGTACGGCGCCGGCGTCACTGCCAGCTGAAAAGCGCGTCGCCGGGCTTCACGTCGCCGTCCTCGACCAGGCCGACAAGAGAGTCGGCCGTCGCCTCGAGCGCCACGACAGGGCACACCGGCGACTTGCCGGCCTCTTCGACGGCTGCCGGGTTCCACCGCACGACCGCCTGGCCGCGCGTCACCGTGTCCCCCTTGTTCACGAGCAGTTCGAAGCCTTCACCATTGAGCTGCACGGTGTCGATGCCCAGGTGCGTCAGAACTCCGTGTCCGTCGGCGTCGACGACTACGAAGGCGTGCGGATGCAGGGAGACAATGACACCGTCAACGGGGGCCACGGCCTCCGACGGCTCACGTACGGGGTCGATAGCGGTGCCAGGACCGACCATCGCACCGGAGAACACCGGGTCGGGGACTGCGGCGAGTCCGATGGCGCGTCCGGCAAGTGGCGACGTCACGCTGGTCATGATGGGGGCCTCCCAGGGGGTGGAGAGATTCGTGTGCCGCCGTCACTACCTGTCCAGGACGGCGTACTGTTCAGAAGGGTAAGTCACGAGAAGTCCCGGTTCCGCATGAGAGCTACCGCTTGGCGGACCTAGGGGGTGCACCGGAACGATTTGCCTCGTCTGCCGGAGCGATGTAGTCTCGTAGTCCTGCCTGACACCAGCGCCCACCTCCTACGTGGGTCGCAGGTCGGTAGCTTCTGTCAAGTCCAGACCCTATCTCGGATCTGAATTCTGCATGTTCGCAGAACGATGGTCAGAGAAAAGGAAAAGCACTGATAGAGTCGGAATCGCTGGAAAGGGAAACGCGGAAGCGGGGAACTGGAAGGCGACCGGGGAAGTCGGACACGAAAGTGTCTGATAGAGTCGGGAACACGAAATACGGAAACGAAAGCCCGGA